>JBBRHK010000005.1:0-22577 GCA_038222815.1 Chitinophagales bacterium | reverse complement strand
TTTAAACACTGTGTTTTCAGCGGACAATACATTTATTTCTGTTGCGATACCGTGATACACTTCATCTAGATTGTAAATACTCCCACCAAAGCTTTCTGTAATGGCCTGATGCCCGAGGCATACGCCTAAGATATTCTTCGAGGAAGCATATTCTTTTAATAGCGCTGGCATTATTCCTGCATCTTTTGGTACGCCAGGGCCAGGAGATAAAATGATTCTCTCGTATTCATTTACTTGCTCTAGTGATATTTCATCGTTTCTAAATACATCTACCGATTCTCCTGTGATACTTTCTACAGCGTGCACAAGATTATAGGTGAAGGAATCGTAATTGTCAAAAACCAGAATTTTCTCTTTGTTCATTGGTTTAGTTTATTTGAGCTGCTAAAGTGATGGCTTTAAATATGGCTTGCAGTTTATTTTGTACTTCTTGCAATTCGTTATCGGGAGTACTTTTCGCTACTACGCCTGCTCCTGCCTGCAAAGTCAATTGATTATTTCTACTTAAAAAACTTCTGATGATGATTGCATGATTTACGGAGCCATCAAAACCTACAAAGCCAATAATACCACCATAAAAGCTTCGCTGCGTAGGCTCTAGAGAAGCAATGAGCTGCATAGCTCGTACTTTAGGAGCTCCGCTAAGCGTTCCTGCCGGGAATGTCGCTGCTAGGATATCAAATGCTGCAGTGCCAGTTTTAATCTTTCCTTTTACTTCACTTACCAGATGAATGACGTGAGAGAATTGTTGCACTTCTCGATCTTTATTTACAAATACTTCTTGAGCAATTCTGCTGAGGTCATTTCTAGCTAAATCAACGAGCATCATATGCTCTGCATTTTCTTTTTTGTCAATAAGTAATTCATTGATCTTTTCTTCATTCGTTGCTTCACTACCCGTTTTTAAAACGGTGCCTGCAATGGGATGCATGATTACTTCATCATTTTTGCATATAACTTGAGCTTCTGGTGATGAGCCAGCTATTTTGTAGTCACCATAATCAAAATAGAATAAATACGGACTCGGATTAATGCTGCGTAATGCTCTGTACACATTAAAATCATCCCCTCTAAATTCTTGCTGGTAGCTTCTACTCAATACAATTTGAAAAACCTCGCCTGCTTTGCAAGCTTCTATTCCTTTTACCACCATTTGCTTATAGCTGTCATCCGTACAATTGCTTGTCATTGTACCTTTTGAGTCAAAAGGAAAGCTAGGAATATCCCTGCTTTTAATCTTGGCAAGTAGGCTGTCAAGCTGTGATTCTATGCCATCAAAATGATTTTCTACAATATGCATCTCGTCATTGAAATGATTGATGATAATTACATACTGGTACAGTCTATATCTGATCAGTGGAAGATTAGGCTCAAAACTACCGGTAGCTTGGGTCGCTTTTTCAAATAGTTGTATGGAATCATAGCTGCAATAGCCAAAAAGTCCTTGCGCCATCTTTTGTATTGGAGTCGCATCTTCATTTCCTGTAAATCTATTGCGAAATTGTTCCAACTTTCCTATGGCTTCTCCATCTTTTAAAACAAATGGCTTGGCTTCTCTTGCAGGCATTTTCTGTTCTCCATTAGCAAGGTCACTAATCTCAATACCTGCTACTGCATTGATAGCAATGATGGAATAGCTATTGGCATTAGAGGCATAATCTGCACTTTCTAATAGGATAGAATCTCTGTAATGGTCTCTGAGCCTAAGGTATATGCCTACAGGAGTATGCACATCGCTTAGTAGTGTAGTTGTGGTGCTGTAAAAGGAAATCTGTTTCATAAATGCTGTATAATAAAAATCCTCAGACGAAGTGCCTGAGGATAGAAATTTGTATTTGGTTATATACAAAGTCAAGACACGTCGCTAATTACGAAGTATCCACCACCAAAGATTATTATGTAAGTTTATTTTTGTCATTTTTCTAGAGTGCAAAATTGCAGAACATCTTTCATAATGCAAAATTTATTTGCACTTAATATTTATTTTAAGATAACCAAAGCGACACAAAAGAGGCAAGCCGTAGATAGCTTGCCTCTTTTTAAGTATGTAAAATTCAATTATAGAACGATTTTTTTCTCGTCAATGATTTTTCTAAGATTGATAAGACCGTATCTCATACGACCAAGTGCAGTATTGATGCTAATATTAGTTAATTGACTAATTTCTTTAAAGCTTAGATCTGCATAATGGCGAAGGATAATAACTTCTCTTTGGTCTTCTGGAAGTCTATCAAGCATTTCTTTAACGGTGTCGTGAGTTTCTGCAATAACTATTTTTGTTTCTGTACTCTCATCATTGAAGTTGAGTACTTCAAAAATATCACGGTCATCGCTAGTCTTAATCGTTGGCTTTCTTTTTATTCTGCGGAAATGATCTACACAAAGATTATGAGCAATACGCATTACCCAAGGTAAAAATTTTCCTTCATCGTTATATTTTCCATTTCTCAAAGTTTCAATCACTTTGATAAATACATCCTGAAATAAGTCCTCAGCTAAGTATCTATCTTTTACCAAAAGGTAGATGCTAGAAAAGATTTTGTCTTTGTAACGCTCTATCAAAGTCCCTAGAGCATTTACATCGCCAGATTGGTTTAACAATACTAGCTGCTGGTCTGTCATTGTGGATTGGAATTTCATAATCTTTGTTTTTGGTTTTGAGTAGGATTTGGATTTTGGATAGAGCGGATTTTATTTTATTTTATTTTTGTTTTTGGGTATTCTTTTGTGATATTGTTTTGTGAAAGTATGGTTAAGAATCACTCGTTATAAAACTTTTTTTTAGCAAAAAACTGGAAGGAAAGGGGTCGTTCTACAAGCCCAAATGCCCTGTCAGTACTGTATTTGGTGAGTTTATTCACGCTATGTGGATAAGCCATACTGCAAGCAACTTTGAACTCTATTACATATATATAGTTGTTATACTACAAGAGGGACAAACAGCCATACTACAACAAGTTTTAAATCCGCTGTTTTATGAGGAAAAATTCCAATGCGTATTGCTGGTTAATTGATTTAATTTTGTATGATATATGGCAATAAAGACAACAGCTACTAAGAAGAAAAACACTTCTGCTAGCATCGTAGATAGAGATGATGATATTATAATAAAGGGCGCTCGAGTACATAACTTAAAAAATGTTACAGTTAGAATCCCTAGAAATAAATTGATTGTTGTTACAGGAGTATCTGGCTCTGGTAAATCTTCTCTTACAATTGATACACTTTTTGCAGAAGGGCAACGTCGGTATGCTGAGAGTCTGAGTTCTTATGCAAGACAGTTTATGCAACGTATGAGTAAGCCAGATGTAGATTATATAAAAGGATTATGCCCTGCCATTGCAATAGAGCAAAAAGTGGTAACAAGAACGCCTAGAAGTACTGTAGGTAGTATGACAGAGATTTATGATTATCTGCGGCTTTTATATGCAAGAGTGGGTAAGACAATTTCTCCAATAAGTGGTGGCTTGGTAAAGAAGGATGACGTAGCGGATGTTATCGAAGCAATCAAATCTTTAAAGAACGGAGATAAAATTTTGATTCTTACAGGCTTTAAGCAATATGGAAATAGAGATGTAAAAGAAGAGTTGAATATTTTATTGCAAAAGGGTTTTAGTAGGTTATATAAAGAAGGAAGTATTCTTAGAATAGAAGATTTGCTTGAGGAAGTGAAGATGCCAAATTTGGATGGAGCTTTAATTCTAGTAGATAGAATTGTTCATAAAGAATTTGATGAAGATGATGTTCATCGCCTATCAGACTCGGTGACTACGGCAATGTATGAGGGAGAAGGTTCTTTGCATTTGTTAGTAAATGAGAAGGATGATTATTTTTTTAATAATAAATTTGAGTTAGATGGAATTAGTTTTGAAGAGCCAGTTCCTAATCTTTTTTCTTTCAATAATCCTTATGGCGCTTGTCCTACCTGCGAAGGTTTCTCAATGGTATTGGGTATAGATAAGGATTTAATTATTCCTAATAAAAATCTAAGTGTATACGAAGGAGCAGTGGCACCATGGAAGGGAGAAGTGCTAGGCGAATGGAAAAATGCATTTGTGAGAGCAGCTAAGAAATTTAATTTTCCCATTCATACTCCCATCATTGATTTATCTAAGCAAGATTTAAAACAACTCTGGGAAGGAAATGACTATGTAAGAGGGATCAATGATTTCTTTAAAGAAGTAGAACAAAATTTATACAAAGTACAGTACAGAGTATTATTAAGTAGATACAGAGGAAGAACACTTTGCTCAGAGTGCGATGGCTACAGACTTAGAAAAGAAGCACTTTATGTAAAAGTAGCAGGCAAGCACATAGGCGAGCTCTGCGAAATACCAGTGAGAGATTTAAAAATTTGGATGGATGAACTTAAGCTATCAGAATATGATGAGCAAGTAGCCAAAAGAATTTTGACAGAAATAAAACATCGAATCAAAACCTTGATGGATGTGGGTCTTGGCTATCTTACTTTGAGCAGATTAGCCAATAGTTTAAGTGGTGGAGAGAGTCAAAGAATACAATTGACGAGAAGTCTCGGCAGTAACCTTACAAATTCTTTATACATTTTAGATGAGCCAAGTATTGGCTTACACAGCAGAGATACCGAGCGCCTTATAGTAGTGCTTAAAGAATTGAGAGACCTTGGAAATACAGTGGTGGTAGTAGAGCACGATGAAATGATTATGCAACAAGCCGATCACATTATAGATATGGGGCCACTTGCAAGTCACCTTGGTGGAGAAGTAATAGCAGAAGGTAATTATGAGCAAATCATCAATGATGAAGATAGTCTTACAGGAAAATATTTGAGTGGCGCAATGTCTATTGAACCACCAAAGCAAATACGAAAAGTAAAAGAAGTCATCACAATAGAAGGTGCCAGACAAAATAATCTAAAAGATATTACTGTAAGTTTTCCCTTGCATATGCTTTGTGCCATAAGCGGCGTGAGTGGCAGTGGTAAAACAACTTTAGTAAAACAAATTCTCTATCCTGCCTTACAAAAATTGAAAGGTCTTGGTATAGATAAGCCAGGTACACATCGTGGCATTAAAGGTGCGGTCGATAGCATTTCTCTGATAGAAATGATTGATCAAAATCCTATTGGAAAGAGTAGCAGAAGTAATCCGGTGACTTACATAAAAGCTTATGATGAAATAAGAGATTTATTTTCTAAGCAACCCTTGAGTAAAATGCGTGGCTTTATGCCGAAACATTTTTCTTTTAATGTAGATGGAGGAAGATGTGATGCATGCAAAGGTGAAGGCGAACAAGTGGTAGAAATGCAGTTCTTGGCTGATGTGCATCTTACCTGTGAAGTGTGCCAAGGCAAAATATTTAAAGAAGAAGTACTCGAAGTAAAATACAAAGAAAAAAATATCTACGATGTACTGCAGATGAGTGTGGATGAAGCCATCGATTTTTTTAAAGATGATGAGAAAGTAAAAGGTAAAAAATCATTGAGCGATGGCGAGTCGGTTGCTAATAAAATACAACCACTAAGTGATGTAGGTCTTGGTTACATCAAGCTTGGTCAAAGTAGTAATACATTAAGTGGTGGCGAGGCACAGCGTGTAAAGCTGGCATCATTTCTTGGCAAAGGAAAAGGGCAAGGGCATATTCTATTCATCTTTGATGAGCCTACCACCGGTCTTCATTTTCACGATATAAAAAAGCTACTAGCATCTTTTAATGCATTGATAGAACAAGGCCATAGCATTATTGTAATAGAACATAACACTGATGTATTAAAAAGTGCAGACTGGTTAATTGAGTTAGGTCCAGATGCTGGTGATGAAGGAGGGGAATTAGTTTATGCCGGAGTGCCACAAAAAATTAAAGAGGATAAGAAGAGTGCAACGGGAAGGTTTTTGTAAAAATTCTAATTAGTTTAGTTTCGAAATAAAAAGTAGACTATTGAATTAATTACTTTTATAACACGAGATGGAAATCATATTTTAAGCAGGTAGCGGATTAATTTTTAATTGCCCACCTACTGCTTTTAATACCTTCATAATTGTTGAAAATTGTGGTTTAGAATCTTCTGAGAGAGCCTTATAAAGACTCGGTCTGCTTAGACCTGTTTCCTCGGCTATCTTAGTCATTCCAATTGACTTTGCGATGTGACCAATGGCAGTAATTATTTCTGAATGATTACCTTCTTCCAAAACTACATTAAGGTATTCAGCAATCGCTGCGTTGCTTTCTAAATAATCAGATATCTCAAATTTTGTAGTGTCCATTTTTACTTTTTTAAATTATTCCAAATTAATTTAGCCTTCTCAATGTCGTGTTTTTGAATTGACTTATCTCCTCCACATAGCAAGATGATTATCTTCCCATCTTTTTCTTTAAAATAAATCCGATAACCTTTTGCATAATTAATTTTTAATTCACTGATACCGCTACCAATAGGTTTACAATCTCCAAAATGTTCTTCATTTTCTAGCTTTTGAACTCTAAATAGAATCTTTGCTTTTGCTCTTAAATCATTTAACTTTCTTAGCCATTTATCAAATTCTATGGTTTTTTCAATGATGTACATTAAAATCGTATTCAGTTGGATACAAAATTAGTCAATAATAAGCTAATAGGTTATGGTTTTTTTCTTAAATGTGAAGCTGTTACTCGCTTTTATATTTGGATAGGTAAAGAATAACAGAAAGGCAATAGCTTTTATTGGACAGATAAATAATAAAGGGTCATATTTCTTCAAACTTCAAAATATGAATCTAAAAAACATTACTCCACCCCCAAATACTTATGCAACTGCAAACTAATCTCCCACTGCGGATTTGCTTTCACATAATCAATGATGAGCGGCGTCATTATTTCATGCTTACTCCACTCTGGCTGTAAGTATAATTTACAATGAGGAGAAACTAGTGCAGCATATTTTTCTGCCCAATTAAAATCATCTTTATTGAAGATGATAATTTTTAGTTCATTAGCTGCTGCGCAAGATTCTAAAGTAGGTGCCTTAAATTTTTTCGGACTAAGGCAAATCCAATCCCAGTTTCCAGATAGGGGTGAAGAGCCAGATGTTTCAATATTGGTTTGTAGTCCTGCATTTTGTAAGGCACTCGTAAGGGCATCTAACTGGTGTAGGAGCGGTTCTCCTCCAGTAATGACAACAATTTTTGCTGCAGTCTTTTTTACTTCTGTTACAAGAAAATCAATACTGTAATGTGGATGCCTTGATGCATCCCAGCTATCTTTTACATCACACCAAGTGCAACCTACATCGCAACCGCCCAGCCTAATGAAATACGCAGCCGCACCTTGATAAAAGCCCTCGCCTTGTATCGTATAAAAATGCTCCATTACTGGTAGCGATATGTTTTTTAAGTCCTCCAATTTTTTAGAATAAATATCTCAATCATCTTTATCAAGGCAAGCTTGAAAAGTATTTTTTAATAATGCTGTAATCGTCATCACGCCTACTCCTCCTGGTACGGGAGTGATATAACTGCATTTTTCCGCAATGTTGTCAAAGTCTGCATCGCCTAATAATCTGTAACCAGATTTTTTACTTGCGTCTTCTACTCTTGTAATCCCAACATCTATCACTACTGCTCCTTCCTTTACCATAGAAGCTGTAAGAAATTTTGGTTTGCCTAAAGCGGCCACAATAATATCTGCCGACCTACATATTTCTTCTAAGTTTTCTGTCTTACTATGACATAATGTAACGGTGCAATTGCCAGGATAACTATTACGACTTAGTAAAATACTCATTGGTCTGCCTACAATATTGCTTCTCCCAATAACTACCGCATGTTTACCAGCCGTTTTTATTTTATAGTGTTCTAGCATTAGCATTACACCATAAGGCGTAGCTGATACAAAACCCGGTAATCCGAGAACCAATCTGCCGACATTTACAGGGTGAAAGCCATCCACATCTTTATTGGGATCTATCATTTGTATAATGGCATCTTCGTCAAAGCCAGCAGGTAATGGTAGTTGCACTAAGATGCCATCCACGTCAGTATCTTCATTAAAACGCTGTATTTCATTTACCAATTCATAGTATGGTACATTTTCATCTAGCCTTACCAGTGTACTTTTTATACCTACTTCTGCGCAGGACTTTATCTTATTAGCTATGTACGTCTCGCTTGCTCCATTATTTCCTATTAATATTGCCGCAAGATGTGGAATCTTTTTTCCTGTAACCACTCGTTCCATCACCCTTAGTTGTAGCTCTGCACGAGTAGAAGCAGATACCAGTTTCCCATCTAAAATTTGCATGGTGCAAAAGTAATTTAATACAGGTTAATCTCGGCTATTCATTTATAAATAATAAGCAGCTTATTATTTTTTATTTAACTTGCTCATACATTTTTAACAAGAAGTATTTTGATAAGACAATTACCCAAACTTTTTTGCTTCATAGCCACTTTAGTTCTAGTTACTAATCTAAATGCACAATCTTTACGGTATAATGTAAGTCAGCCTTATATTTCTCTTAGTGCCTATAGTACTGCACAATTGGATCCATTTTCATTCACAGGCAATCAAGCTGCTTTAGCAGGTATCAAGCAGTCTGGTATAGGCGTGTATGGCGAGCGAAGATTTTCGTTACAAGAACTTAACAATACTAGCCTTGCTGCAGCGTTTAAAACTAAACTTGGGAATTTTGGTGTACAAGCCAATTACTTCGGATTCAAAAATTTTAATGAAAATAAAGTAGGGCTTGCGTATGCGAGAGATTTGGGAACTAAACTCGCCATTGGAGCTCAGTTTAATTATTATAGTTATCAAGTACCTGCCTACAATTCTGAGTCGGCGGTCAATTTTGAAATAGGATTAATTGCGCACCTTACAGATAAACTCAATGCAGGTGTACATGTATACAATCCTGTGGGTGGGGAGCTGAGTAAAACCGATAATGAAAAATTAGCTAGCGCATACAAGTTAGGATTTGGTTATGATGCATCAGAGCAATTTTATGTAAGTGCAGAATTTATAAAGGAAGAAAATAAACCAGTGAATGTAGTGGGTGGCATCTCTTACCAATTTGCAAAAAAGTTTTTTGCACGAGGCGGTTTTGTAAGTGAGACTGGTGGCACTTTTGCGGGCTTTGGAGTAGGCTTTAATACGTTGAGGTTAGATGTAGCTGCTAACTATCATCCGCAACTTGGTTTCTCTCCGGGTATTTCCTTGATAGCAAACTTTAAGAAGGAAAAATGAAGAAACATTTCTACTTATTAATAATTTTTTCTGCTGTATTTCATTTTGCAATGGCTCAGGTAAAGGAGCCTACGGTGGATCCTAGTATAGAACAACAACTCGAAAATATTACCGAGAATAATGACGACATAGAAACCGAGGATGACGGTTATTTACAAGAGCTTTCTCAATACAAAAAAAATAAACTTAACCTCAATACAGCCACTGCAGACCAGTTGGTTGCTTTGCGATTTGTAAATTCTCTGCAGATAGAAAGTTTAATAAGTTACAGAGGTAGCCTTGGCTTATTGGTAAATATTTACGAACTACAAGCAGTGCCTGGTTGGGATGTAGAAACTATTCAAAAAATAAGTCCTTTTGTTACAGTGGCGATGCCAGCAAAATTTGGTAGCACGATATCCGAGCGGTTAAAAAATGGTGATCAATATATTCAAGTAAGAACAACTCAAATCCTAGAAAAATCTAGAGGGTATTTATTAGATTCTTCACAGGCAAAAAACTTTTATCCCGGCTCACCTCAAAGGCTTTTTATCAGGTATAGATATAATTATAAAAACCAGCTACAGTATGGCTTTGCAGCTGAGAAAGATGCTGGTGAAGAGTTTTTTAAAGGAAGTCAAAAGCAAGGCTTCGATTATTATACAGGACATTTTTTTGTAAGGAATGTAGGTATTATTAAATCGCTAGCTATTGGTGATTATAATGTAAATATGGGGCAAGGACTTACACAATGGATGAGTCTTGCTTTTAAGAAAAGTATTGCAGTAACATCTATTAAAAGACAAGCATCTGTCCTAAGGCCATATAGTAGTGCGGGTGAGATAAATTTTCACAGAGGTGCTGGCATTACAATCGGAAAAAGAAATTGGGAATTGACTGCTTTTGGTTCCTATAGAAAAGTAGATGGTAATCTAAATGTAGATACATCCTTCTTGCAAGATGATTTTATTTCAAGCTTGCAATTATCAGGTTTTCATAGAACGCAAAGTGAAGTAGAAGATAAAGGCGCACAAAGGCAAACTACTTTTGGAGGAAACGCAAGTATTCAACTTGGTAAGCTGAAACTGGGAGTAAATGCTGTGCACTATAGTTTTTTGAAACCGATAAAAAAAGATCCTACTCCTCAAAATTTATATGCGCTTGATGGGAAAACATTTGGTAATTACAGTGCGGATTATAGCTATACCTATCGCAACTTACATTTCTTTGGTGAAGCAGCTATTTCAGAAAAAAAATACACTGCTTTTGTAAATGGATTATTAGTGAGTGTGGCTAATAATATAGATATGAGTTTTCTTTACAGAAATATTTCTAAAGGCTACCAATCCCTTTACAGCACTGCATTTACAGAGAGTACGTTCCCTACAAATGAAAAAGGATTTTATACAGGGATTGCAATAAAGGCAACAGAAAAATGGCGCATAGATGCCTATGCAGATATTTATAAATTTCCTTGGTTGAGATTCAGAACAAATGCTCCTGCCTATGGCAAAGACTTTGTAGCACAAGTAACCTACAAGCCCAATAGAGTTTTAGAAATCTATACTCGATATAAAAATGAATCGAAAGCCATCAATTATAATCCAGATGACCTGACACTACAGGCACCAATTAATCAGCCGAGGCAAGGCTGGCGCACACAATTATCATTTAGCGCTTCTAAAAGTTTTACGTTTAGAAGTAGGGTGGAGTTAGTATGGTATGATAAGAAAGACCGTGCAGCGGAGGAAGGTATATTGTTATACACAGATTTTATTTATAAGCCTATTTTTAGCAAATTATCTGGTAACCTACGCTTACAATATTTTGAAACAGATGGCTTCAACAGCCGGCTATATGCTTACGAGAGTGATGTGTTATACAGTTTTTCAATTCCCGTCTTTTCTGGTAAAGGTTACAGGTACTATGTAAACCTTAACTATGATGTAAATAAAAAGCTTAGTCTGTGGGTCAGATATGCTCAGTTTATTTACCAAGATAGAGATGAGGTAGGCAGTGGCCTCGATGCTATTCAAGGAAATAAGCGCTCAGAAGTGAAATTGCAAGGCATATATCGGTTCTAAACGCACAACCTCATATTTTTTTTATTTTTTTTTTAAATTAATCTGAAAAAACAGTTTCTTTCACAGAAATAAAATTTATCTCTTATAATTGATTATAAATTATTGAAAATCAATATAATAGGTATATAATATTCATTGATTTTATTTTTTTACAGATTTCATGCAGCATAATTTGTTAAGAAATTGTCATTATCTGTATAGAGTACTAAAAAAATGAAGAATTAACAATTTTTTTATTTTGGAATAGTTCTCTTACATTTACACCTCATTCTTAAATTAACGTCAAAACACATGAGAAAATTTTTAGTGCTCTTGGTAGTGGGACTGTTGGCAACAACATTCGCCTTTGCCCAAAGAGAAGTAAAAGGAACAGTAATAGACGCACAGGGTACTCCTATATCTGGCGCTTCAGTTACTTTAGTAGGAACTAATAAAGGTACCTCTACCGACGGTTCGGGTAATTTTAGTTTAATAGTACCTAACAATGGCCGAATTGTAGTAAGTGCTGTAGGTCAGCAAGAACAAACGGTGAGTACTGGTACAGGTTCTACCATTACAGTTGTAATGAAGCCATCTGCTACCAATGAGTTATCTACTGTTGTTGTAACTGCCTTGAATATTCAAAGGCAACCGCAAGAACTTGGTTACGCTACTGCTAAAGTAAAAGCGGCAGAACTTACACAAGCCAAGACAGTAAACGTAGCCAATGGTCTTACTGGTAAGGTTTCTGGTCTTAACATTCAAACTGTGAATAACGGTGTTTTTGGCGATGTACGTATAACGCTAAGAGGAATTCGTTCATTGACTGGTAATAACCAACCTATGCTAGTTGTAGATGGTGTTCCCATTTCATTGAACTATCTTTCTTCAATCAACCCTAATGATATCCAAGATGTTTCTATCTTGAAATCTTCATCTTCTACAGCTATATATGGTCCAGAGGGTGTGAATGGTGCGATTGTAATTTCTACGAAGCGTGGTTACAAGGCTCGTCCTCAATTCAGCATAAGTCATACCACTCAATTTGAGCAGGTAACTTTTATGCCTCTATTCCAAAATCAATTTGGTTCTGGTTCTTCTGAAGACGCTAACGGTCAAGGTGTGTATGATCCAATTGAAAATCAGCAATATGGTGATGCTTTTGATGGTTCTATTCGTGAAGTAGGTAGGGTATTTCCTGATGGAAATTTTGCGAAGTATGCTTACTCAGCATTGCCTAATGAAAAGAAGAAGTTTTGGAATGTTGGTGTTACCAATCAAACTGATCTATCTTTCTCTGCAGGTACTTTTTATATGAGTGCACAGCAAGTAGATATCCAAGGTATAACTCCAAAAGATGAAAATAAGCGTACTGCAGTTACTTTAGGTGCATCTAACGAGTATAATAGACTAAAAGCCTCTTATCAGGTAAGATACACTAAGCAGAAATTTGATGTTGCTTCTTCTCCGGGACGTGATGAAAATGCATACTGGAACTTAGTAAATACTCCTGCTCAAATTCCAATTTCCCAATACAAAAATTGGAAATCTGATTATTTCGCTAATCCAAATGGTTATTATAATGATTATTATGACAATCCTTATTTTATCATTGATACGTACAGAAATCGTGGTACAACTGATGATATTTTTGGAAGTGCACAATTAGATTATAAATTCAATAGCTGGCTTTCTGCTACCTATCGCTTGGGTAACACGTTCTCGAACAATAATAACAAGAGCATAACAAATGAGTATAAATATAGTGCTTACGCTAAAGGAATTGGTAAAACCAATGCTCAGACTGGCGATGTTGTGGCTTCTGTGGGTGATAATATTAATCAAAGTAACAGATTAAGTTCTGAGCTTTACTTAACGGGTCAAAAGAAGTTTAAAAACTTTAAGATAGATGGTATCTTAGGACAGAGTTTCAGAGAAATCACCACAAAGAGTATTAGTGTTTCTGCTCCACAGTTAGGTATTCCTACTGTATTTAATACTTCGGTTATACAAGGTAATGTTGTGGGTAGTGAGGGTAATTCTAAGCAACGCCTCCAAAGATTCTTTGGTAAGATAGGTCTTGGTTACAAGGGCTTCCTTTTTGGAGAGGTTACTGCTAGTTATGACCAAGATAGTCGTTTAGCAAATCCTGCTGATTTCCGTGTGAAGGATTACAGTTTCTTCTACCCTAGTGCTAGTTTGTCATTTGTTGCTACAGAAGCTTTCCCTAGCATCAAGTCTAAAACACTTTCTTTCTTGAAGTTTAGTGCTTCTGCTGCAAAAACGGGTAATGTAAACGTAGGAACGTATTCTTTAGAGAATACTTTGAGTCCTCAAGGTGATTTCCCTTACGGAGATTTACTTGGTTTCTCTGCATCTAACGTATTACGTCAGCCTACTTATCAGCCAGAGTTTGTTCAAAATAGAGAAGTTGGTATGGAAGTTGGTTTAAACGACAATAAAATAAATTTTGAAGTTAGTGCTTACAGACAGCGTAATACCAATCAGGTAATTACAGCTCAGTTATCAAGTACTACAGGTTATACTAGTGCATTAGTAAATGCTGCTGATTTTACTAACGAAGGTTTGGAATTAGATTTGAAATTGACTCCAATCGTTAAATTAGGCGATTTTAGTGTTGACTTAAAGGTGAACTATACTCGTCAGCAAAATCTTGTAAACAGTATTGCTGACAATTTAGGTCTTGATGAGCTTGGAGTAGGTAATTTATTATTTGTAACTAAAGGTCAGTCTGCATATTCTTTCAAAACGACAGATTATGAGCGTGACAGTCTTGGTCGTGTTAAGATTTTCTCAAATGGTCTGCCAAGACAAGCTACTGCGGCGGCTCGTTTTGGAACAAATCTTCCTAAAAACTTAGTAGGTATTAGTCTTAATGTAAATTGGAGACAACTATCATTATCAGTTGTAGCTGATCATCGTTCTGGAAACCAAATCTACAACGATATAGGAACTGCACTTGATTTCGCTGGTTTGTCTGTACGTTCTGCACAAAATGGTCGTCAGCCTTTCTTGTTCCCTAATTCTTCTATAGATGATGGAACTGGTAAGTTTGTACCTAACAATAGTGTATATACTACAGGTGGATATAATTTCTGGTCTCAAGCTATTAATACTGGTGTGCAATCTAACTATCTAGTAAGCGCTGCGTTCTGGAAAATTAGAGAAGTAGCTATGACTTATGCCTTCCCTGCAGACTTGTTTAAAGGAAGAGGTTTGAAAGGAATGACTGCTTCTATCACCGCTAGAAACTTGGTTACTTGGTTACCAAAAACTAACCAATGGACAGATCCTGAGTTTGCTAATACTACTGGTAATGCGATAGGAGTAAACAATATCTTTAATACGCCTCCTACAAGATTGTTTGGAGCTAACATTACTTTAAACTTCTAATTAAATGATGCAGCTCATTTTTAACAATTTGAGCTGTATCATTCGATATTTTACCTCGTAACTTAGATGCGTTCTGAGTCAAAAATAAAATGTATAAAAATGATAAAAATGAAAAATATATTTAAACTACTTACAGTTGCCTTGGTAATTGGAATGGTAAGTGAGGGATGTAGCAAGAACGATTTTAATATAAATTCTAATCCGAACAGTGCTACGGTGACTAACACACCATTCAGATTCTTATTGCCTGCCGCTCAGGTTACTACTGCAACAAGGGTTGCTACTTCTTGGCGTTGGTTAAATAGTTACTTGGGCTATTGGGCTCGCTCGGGGACTTTTGCACCTAACGCAGATGAAGAATCGTACAACCTTACTACAAATTTCCAAGCGGGGATTTTTACTGGGTTCTATGATACTCAAAATGATTTTCAATTACTTGAGAATGGCGCTGTGGCAGCTAATGCAGGGTTTTACGAAGGTATAGCACGTATTATGAAATCTCATAACTATGCTATCCTAGTAGATTTGTATAACAATATCCCATATAGCCAAGCATTAAAAGGTGCAGCTAATACAACCCCTTCTTATGATAAAGGTGCTGATATCTATAAAAGCTTATTGAATCAAATTGATTCTGGTATGGCTTCTATTAAGGCAGCAACACCAGCATTAAATCCTACTATCGCTGTAGATGATGTAATGTTTGGAAACTTGGTTTTTCCTGCTACCTCATTCACAGCTCAGCAATTGCGTTGGACTCAGTTTGGTAATACATTGAAATTGAGATTATTGGTTCACCTTATGGGTGGTGGTATCACAAGTAGTGCTGGTACTACTCCGCAAACAACCGTGCCGGGCTTTAATATCCCTGCAGAAATTGCTAAGCTTACTGCTGATGTTACTAATGGAGCGCCAACGGGTTTCTTAAGCTTTGATGCGCAAATTAATCCTGGTTATAATAGTCAAGAGCCTAATCCTTTCTTTAATTCATTTGTACAAAGTATTACCGGGGTAGCTACTCAGAATTCTGTATACACGAAAGCAAATAGTTATGCAGTAGGTGGTGGAGCTTACGGTGGAGGATATTATCCATATAATGGCGACCCAAGAGTAAGTACTTTTTATACTCCTCCTGCTAGCGGTACTCACAAAGGTGTAGATTATGGTTTACCTTCACTTAATGCGAACGCTGCTGCAAATTTGTCTTCAATAGGACCTGCTGTGGCAAGAGGTGCTGACAAAGGGGTATATATATTCACAGCAGCGGAGAGCTTTATGTTACAAGCAGAAGCTGCGCAGCGTGGTTTTGCAATAGGCGGTACTGCTAGTGCCTTACTTACAGCTGGTATTCGTGCTTCATTTACAAGTGCTGGACTTACAGTGGCTCAAGCTGATGCTTATATTACAGGAAACGCAGGTTATGTAGATGTTGATATCGCAGGAACTATTTTATTCGGTGGTGTACTACCTGGTATTTACACTATTATCTCTCAAAAGTGGTTTGCATTAAATGGTATTACGCCGTATGAAGTATATACAGATTATAGAAGAGTAGATTTTAGCCCTACTGTTAAGAACTTTAGATATGGCGTTGGTTCTGGTTTTAATCCTGGTCCTCCAATATCAGTATATCAGTTCAATACTAGGACAGAGCTTCCAAGACGCTTGTTATATCCTCAAGCAGAGTACAACTTTAACGCTGCTAACGCAGCTGCAGAGGGGACAATTGATGCATTTACAAGCAGAATCTTCTGGGACTTAAATTAATTGAATAAAAAACTAAATATATAGAAATGAAAAAATTACTAACGTCTTTTGCCCTTTTAGCGTCTTGTGCATTGCTACTTCCAAGTTGTTTGAAAGACAAGGGTTTTGAAGATAATGAATATGGCATTAACCTAAATGACGGTTCTGCCCCTGCTGTTGCCTTTTTAAAGGGCGGAGCTCCTAAGTCTACATTTGGTGTAAATGTAGACCCAGGTACTCAGATTATACCTTTGACAATTCAGTACACTGGTGAAACTGCTCCATCTACTGATCTTACTGTCTCTGTTGCACTTGATAACTCAATAGTGACGGCGTTTAATACAGCAAATAATACGAATCTAGTGGTGTTACCTGCTGCTAACCTTAGCGTTCCGGCTACTATGGTTATACCCGCTGGTAAGAGATTTGCTGATCTTGAAGTGAGAATTCTAAATACAGTTCCTTTAAGTCCTAATATCGAGTATGCGTTTGCTGTAAAGATTACATCTGCTAGTGCTGGTGTAAAATTAACTAGTAATCTAAATCAAGTTTTGGCTAGTGTTACAATAAAGAATAAATATGATGGAGTGTATAGGGTTACTGGTTCGTATGTAGAGCCTGCAAATGCTACTGCTATGAGTACTTATCCAAAAGTTTATCAGATTGTAACAACTGGTGCAAATAGTGTTGACATTTACAATGAGGTAAATGGTGCATTTGTGCCGGGGTATACTTTTCAGAATAGCACAGGAAGTTTCTTTTTTGGTAGTTTTGGTGTTTCTGTAATTTTTAATACTACTACTGACGAAGTAATAGAAACGAGAAACTATTATGGTGACCCTACAAAGGCTGTTACTAGTATCGGAAACCCTTCTACTGGATCGGGTGCTCCTAATTACACTTCAGCCGGTAACCTTAGAAGAGCTATACTTGATCCTACTGGTATTAATAAGTATAACCCAGCAACGAAAGTTGTTGATATCAAATACACGCTTAACCAAGGGGGAACTACGAGAGGTATTATGACTGAGCAGTGGGTATATACTGGTCCTCGCTAGTCCTAAATAAGATTTTTATATAGAGTAGCTTCGAAAGAAGCTACTTTTTTTTGCTCATAAGTTAAGGTTGGGCTATGGCATTTGATAATAGGGATGATAGCAGAACCGCTATTTCATTTACCGTGCATTAATTCTGATAGATTATATTAGAGTTCAGAATAGAATTTTGGTTAAAGTTTAAAGCAATCAAGGTTTTGTTCTTGTCGAAGGTTTGTGAAGATTCTCTATTAGGTTTTTGTTTAATTTTTGAATATTTTTTTATTGCATCGGTTAATTTGACTCAGTAGATGTTTTTATTTCGTTTTTTCAAGTAATACGTCTAGATAATTATTGCTCATAATTGAACTGACAAATTCTTATTGGTGCTGTTGTTGAAGTAATACAGCTTGTGTTCTTATTTTAGCTAAACATTCTCTTTATTCGAATAAAATATTCTTTAATTTGCTCTCTGTTACAGATAAATTTTTAATATAACAATAATTATGAAAAACAAGATTATTTTAATGGCTATAGTATTCCTTTCTTCCATTGCCGTTAAAGCACAAATGGCTACTTTCTTTGATCCTGCTGTGGCTTATAGTAGGGTGCTATTGGAGAAAGGTGGCAAAGGTACTTATATAAGAGTAGGTAATTTTAAAGTAACTGGTTCTCCATACATTTATAGTGAAACCTTAAAGGGTGATGTATATCATAGTGGAAAGATTGCAAAAGATGTAGTGTATAAAATAAATAATTATGCAAAGGAATTACAGATAGCTACAGATGTACCTGGTCAAGTTTTTTTGGTTTCAATCGATGATTTGGATTCCTTGTTACTTCCTGCTGCAAAGAATGAATTTTTAACAGCGGATCTAAAATTTGTAAGTAGCAAAACAATTGATAAAAGCAAGAAGCTTTTTCTCCAGGAGTTACAGAAGGGAGCTAGGTTCACTTTGTATAAATCGTACAACACAGAGATCAATATTCCTTCAGATAACTATGCTCAAACAGACTTAAGAGAGTTTAACCTTGTAGTGGAGTATTATTACACAGATGTGCAGGACCCTGGCGTTCTTAAATCAGTGAAGCCTAATAAGAAATGGCTAGCAAAATCGTTTAAGGACAACAATGCTGTAGAAATTTTAGAAAACGTTAGCCTTACTGGTAATATGGACTTAGCACTCGGTAAGTTTTTTAATTTTTTAAAATGATTTTATCCACAACTACATCAATTTTTAATATAGAAGCAGTATGACAGAAGAAATTCCCAATAACCAAATGAACATCGAAATCACCGATGAGATCGCAGAAGGTATGTACGCTAACCTGGCAATCATTACTCACAGCCAAGCAGAATTTGTGCTTGACTTTATAAGTGTGATGCCGGGTATGCCTAAGAATAAAGTGAAAAGTAGAATAATAATGACGCCCTTTCATACCAAGCGCCTTATGCGAGCCTTAGCAGAGAATGTACAGCGCTTTGAGCAAGCTAATGGAGAAATTGTGGACTTGGAGCAGGTGGAAATGCCAATGCACTTTGGTGGGCCTAAGGCAGAGGCCTAGTAGTTAATACTCATTAGAGTTTTTAGTTATCATTTATCACTCCTAGGTAACAAAGTCTAAGAAGGATAAATGTATTTTATAAATAGAATGCCCTTGTATGATTGCAAGGGTATTTTGCTTTGTAGCAGTTATCTTCAGGGTAGGAGTAAATTTTAATAAAGCAGTATACTTACTAAGTAGTTACGCTGATTTTGAATAGTGCTGGTTTTCTCTCGCTTCCTTCGAAAATTACCTATGTCATTACAAAATATTATGACTCTATTAAGCTAGAGCCTGAGCAGTTAATGCGTAGTAATATCTAGCTAAGACAGAAATGGAATGAATTTAGGATACTAGTTAAGGTAAGATGGTCTAAATAAGTGCTGCTGCTTATTGTTGTTGATTGTAGTGGAGTTAAAGTTAGCTTCTTAGTTATATACTCTATGCAAAAAAGCCCTCGCATTTCTGCAAGGGTCTTTCATTTTATATTAAGCTAGGTCTAAGAGTGCGTATTGCACTATTTTTTTTAATTTACTGTACTTTCTTTAGTAGCATTACATAACCACACAGGTTTTTCTTCTTGCTCTTATCTTTATTTACTTGCACAGGCTTCATCATATGATATTCGCTAAACTTTGGAATGTAGGAATAGCGTATTACATTTCCATCCACATCGCCCCATTGTTTTTTCTCGTAAGCAACTTGCTTCTCATTCCAATCATACATTCTTACTTCATATAATTTGCTAGTGATATCACCAATAAAGACGAACTGATACCAGCTGCCTTGGGTAAGTGGAACTATAACCGGCATCTCGTATTCACTTTCCATCGTCATACTATTCTCCTTTAAAATTACGAAGCCTTGCTTCGCTAATTCTTTCTTGATGCTATCTGCCTGCGCTAAAATGCTCTCATTTTGACAAGCAGTTTGTGCTATCCGCTGCTGCCCGAAAGCAACGCCTGAGCACATCAAAATCAACAGTGGGAGAATAAATAGTTTTTTCATTGGAGGGGATTATGTCATCATTTCAAAGGTTGTTATAACTTAAACGCAGTTTTTTAGTGGTTAGTATAAAAAATGCGTTTATTATCAAAAAATCTTTTAATGATAACTTTCTGCCTATTAGCCAATATCATACCAAAAACAAGGTTTTGGAAACAATTATGATTTATGAATATAAAAACTATTAGCCTGTGCTAAGGAGGTGAGTGTTAAGTCGTTGATATTTATATGTTTGGGTAGGTTGGCAGCATATTCGATGACTTCAGCAATATCTTGAGGTAAGAGTGGCTGAAACCCTTCGTAAGTAGAGCTCGCCTTTGCTTCGTCACCTTTAAACCTAACTAAAGAGAATTCTGTCTCTGCAGCACCAGGATTTACGGAGGTAACTTTGATGCCTTTTTTAAGCAGATCTATTCGCATAGCTTTTGAAATAGCATCCACGGCAAATTTAGATGCACAATATACATTGCCATTTTCATACACTTCTTTACCAGCTGTAGACCCAATATTGATAATATGTGGGCTGCTAGAGCGAAATAGGAAAGGTAAACAAGCTTTTGTGACGTAGAGGAGACCATTTACATTAGTATGCAGCATCGTGTCCCAGTCGTCAATGTTGGCCTCATCAAAAGATTCTTTGCCAAGAGCAAGCCCGGCGTTATTAATCAATATATCTACAACAGTTTCTGAAGACAAAGCTGCAAAATGGGTAGAAACTTGATTTCTTTCTTGTACATCAAAGCATAAAGTCTTAACATCTACATGATATTGTTCTTCCAATTCTTGCTTTATAATCTCTAATCGCTCCTTTCTGCGCCCAGTAAGAATTAAGTTATTGCCTTTGCTTGCAAAAAGATAGGCGCAGGCTTTTCCTATGCCAGACGTAGCCCCTGTTATACATACTGTTTTTTTCATCTTTTAAAACTTCGGTGAGATTAATGTTTATGGAGAGGAATATTAATGGTAAACGTACTTCCTTTCCCTATGGTACTTTCCACTTTAATATTTCCATTATGTGCCTCTACCATTTTCTTTACATAGCTTAATCCTAAGCCAAAACCTTTTACATCGTGTACATTACCGGTGTGCGCTCTAAAGAATTTTTCAAAAATTCTATTTAAGGTATCTTTTGACATTCCTATTCCATTGTCTTCTACCTTCATCCTAAATTGTTTACCTACGGTACAAGTAGTAAGTGTAATGTGAGGATTTTCTTTACTGTATTTTAAAGCATTGTCAAGAAGATTATTAGTAAGATTTGTAAAGTGGACGTCGTTAGCTAAAATGTGATCATTGGTAGCATTTAATTTTACTTCTAATGTTCCGTTTTTTTCTTGAAGTGGAAGTTGAATATTATTGATAGCGTTTTGTATAAGCTGATGGGCAGCTGCAGGCTGTAAGTCAAACTGTATATTTCGCTTGTCAAGTAAGGCAGCTTGTAAAATAGCTTCTACTTGCTTATTCATCCTTACATTCTCCTCCTTTATAATCCCACTAAAATAAGCGCTCTTTTCTCTATCTCCCACTACTTTTTCATTCTTTAACGCATCTACGGCGAGAGATATGGTGGCGAGAGGAGTTTTAAATTCGTGAGTCATATTATTAATGAAATCATTTTTTATTTCACTAAGCTTTTTCTGCTTTAAAATGGTCTTTACTGTTAAGTAGAATGCTGCTAGAATGATCAATGTAAATAGCACTGCACCTACTATAAACCATCCAATCTGTTTTAAGATTTCAGATTGTTGATTGGGAATAAGGACAACTAGAAGCTCCTCATTCGTCAGATTTTCTAAAGCAGTGCCAGAGCCACCTGTAAGTGGTACCACATAATTTATTGATGTGGCAGAATCTACTGTAAAGTCACGGTGAAAATTTTCTGTCATCAACGTTTCTCCGCTCAATGAATTTTCTGTAATAGCAAATTCGAATGGAACTTTTTCAATATCATTTTGCTTAAAAAAATATTGAATAATATTTTTAATTTCTTCCTTATTATAAGATCGTATGATAGATTTCTTTCTGAGCTCAAAAGGAATATCAGAGGGGAAAATAAAATCAGGTCGTTTTAATTTTGTGTAGCTTTTCGTATTCTCCGATAGCTTTGCACCAGCTTCCCTAGTAGCCTTGATTAGATGCTCCATTAGCTGATCTCTCTTATAATCATGAGCACTCTTTATCCATAAAAATTGAAAGAGTATCAGCCCTAGCAAACTCAGCACCATTAGTATTGTGATAACAGGAAAAATTCTCTTCATATGCTTATTCTGGAATGTTCACAAATATATAATTTAATCATCCCTTCGCTACTTTATTCCTCTATTTTTATAGCCTTCTTAACTGCACATAATTTGTGTACATTCCATATATATGGTCTAGTAGCAGATTATTAAATTTTATCGCAGTTTCGTAATCTATCAAGCTAAATAGCTTTAATATAATATCGGCAACCTACTGAGCCTTTAATATTATTTGTTGTTTTTTTCTAAAATCATTTACTTTACGGATATGACCAAGTTACAAAAGGGTGTAAACTTAATATCTGAACCTTTCCTCGCTGATCCATCATTTGCAAGAACGGTGGTAGTACTTTGTG
>JBBRHK010000004.1:0-25309 GCA_038222815.1 Chitinophagales bacterium | reverse complement strand
GTAAGACATAGCCTAGCATTTGCAATTCATCAATTTTTTAATGAGAAAGAATTTGTGTACTTGCATACGCCTATCATCACAGGTAGTGATGCAGAAGGTGCCGGCGAAATGTTTAAAGTAACTACGCTTCCGCTAGACGGTTCTGCTCCGAAGAATGAAGACGGTAGTATCAATTTTAAAGACGATTTTTTTGGTAAGAGTACTAATCTTACCGTAAGCGGACAATTAGAAGGGGAGTTGGCTGCAATGGCATTTAGTGAAATATATACTTTTGGCCCTACATTCCGTGCGGAGAACAGTAATACAACCCGCCACCTTGCTGAGTTCTGGATGGTAGAGCCAGAGATGGCTTTCCACGATTTGGAAGATAATATGAACCTAGCAGAAGAGTTTATTAAATACATTATTAAGTATGCTTTAGAGAATAATGCAGATGATTTAGCATTTTTAGAAACCAGACTAGCAGAAGAAGAAAAACTAAAGCCACAAAATGATCGGAGCGAAATGACGCTATTGGAGAAATTAAAATTTGTGGTGGAGAATGATTTTGAGCGCATCACTTACACAGAAGCGATTAGCATTTTGAGAGAGAGCAATCATAATAAGAAAAAGAAATTCCAATATTTAATTGACGAATGGGGAGCAGATTTACAAAGTGAACACGAACGTTACTTAGTAGAAAAACACTTTAAGAAACCGGTAATTCTTACTGATTATCCAAAAGATATCAAGAGCTTTTATATGCGCCAAAATGATGATGGTAAAACAGTAGCTGCGATGGATATATTAGCACCAGGCATTGGAGAAATAGTAGGCGGTAGTCAGCGGGAAGAACGCTTAGATAAGCTTACAAAAAGAATGGAAGAATTGCATATACCTACAGATGAAATGGACTTTTATTTAGATACTCGTCGTTTTGGCGCTTGTCCGCATGCAGGGTTTGGGCTTGGCTTTGAGCGTCTAGTTCTATTTGTAACTGGAATGACAAATATTAGAGATGTGATTCCTTTTCCTAGGTACCCTAAGAGTGCGGCGTTTTAAGTACGTTAAGTAAAAATATTAAAGGGTATTGTTTAGAAACAATACCCTTTTTTATTAATCTCTTTTAGAAAAAATCCTATAAAATCACTTCACAATCTTCTTTACAACCTTCTTATCTCCCACACTACACTGCACGGTATAAATACCGGAAGCCCAACTTGAAGTAGGTACAGTCAAATATTCTGCACCATTTACAAGTGTCACAGAAGAAGTATAAACTCTCTGCCCAGTTGAATTATAAATTACTACAGTTCCTTTATTAGCATTAAAGTCGTGTATAAATATTGTGATTGGTCCTTGTGCAGGGTTTGGATAGATGTCTATGACGCCAACTCCAGAATTACTAGCAGCGGTTTTGGTAACCATATTGTTTTTAGAGATGAGCCAAAGCTCCGGGTCAATGATTGCAGTATCTGGTAGGAAGCCAATATTTTCTGTGAAAGATTGTGAGGCGGTATTATTTTCAAGCACTACTAATTTTTGTTGCGTAGCATTCTTAAACAAAACAGGTACAGGATTTTCAAAAAACGGAACAGAGCTTGGCATACTCGTCGTTTGTGTTAAGTCTATTTTTACACGTCCACTACCTACAGTTTGAAAGTTCAATTTGTACGAAGGATAACCTTGCCCTTCATACCATTGCTTAAAGAAATTAGTAAGATTTTTACCAGATGCTTGCTCCATTTTTATTTTAAAATCATTGGTGGTTACATAACTATACGAGAGCGTTGGGTCAGTAACATACGCTTTCATTCCAGCAAAAAAAGCCACATCGCCGAGTTTCCATCTTAGCATTTGTAATAAGTAAGAACCTTTGTTATAACTTAATCTTCCACTAAAAATTCTATTTACATTTAAAGTATCATCTACTTTTACTGAACCACTTATCTGTGAGGTGATACTGTTTAAAACATTACGCCTTGCGGTCAATTTATTTGCGGGGTATTGCTCCTCTGCATAGTATGCGGCAAGGTATGTAGCAAAGCCCTCATTCAGCCAAATGTCTTCCCAAGAATTTGTTGTAAGCTTATCTCCAAACCACTGATGGCCGAGCTCGTGCGCCATCAGGCCATCATCTGGCGATACTATAAATGAATTTGTTTGATGCTCCATTCCTCCACCCCACCCAAATTGTGTATGGCCATACTTTTCTTTAATAAATGGATAGTCGCCAAATTTGCTGTGAAATAATTTCATAGCATTTAAAACTAGGGGAGTGTTATTTGTAAAGGAAGTGAGGCTCTCTGGATAGCAATATGTTTGCATCGGGAGTACAGTGCTACCAAGGGTTACGGTATTATTGAATACTGTATAATTAGTAACTGCAAAGCAAATCAGATAGCTAGCAATAGGGTAGCGATGCTTCCAATGGGTAATCATAGAAGTACCGCCATCTACTAATATTTCAGATTGCAACAGGCCATTACTTGCTGCTTTGTATGCTGGACTGTGCTTTATATAGACATCCAAAGAATCTGCTTTGTCTCCAAGATTTGTTTTACAAGGAAACCAATCTGCAGAACCGTAAGGTTCACTGAGGCTCCAAGCTACTGGTATTCCATTGTGCGAAAAATTTACAAAAGAACCAAAGCCAGAATTATCTGGTACACCTTTGTAATAAATACTTACGGAATCTAGGGCGCCACTTCCAATAGTGGAAGATAAATTAATGGAAAGGGCATTATTAAGATGATTGAAGACTAATGAAGAATTTCTTTGCTTCACACTATCAGTAGTTAGTGCATTCTTCAAATCAAGAACAATATTATTCGTAGAGGCAGTTACTTTAAAGTAGATAGTTACACTTCCTTTTATATATCGCACAGCTGGGTCTATCTCCCAATAGCAACGATAATATTTAATGTCAAAATTCTCTGAAGCTAGACTTCTGTTTGCAAGATCCATAGACCGAGCTGCTGAGTTTCTTTCTTGCTGCACGAGTTGGGTAAATTTGTCTGAACAATCTGCTGCATCTTGAGCTACGGTAACCGCAACTAGGCAGACGAAAATGGCTGTCAATATTGTTTTCATATCATTTAATGCTTTGTACGCTCTACTAATATACGCAATAACGCTTCTATGGGTTAATATAGTGTCCTTGTTTTTTAGAAATGTAATTCTTTATCTTGCCAAGACTTTAAACCTTTTTAAATGAAGATATTTAGTTTTTGCCTCTTAACTCTTTTAGTAAATACCAGTTTTGCTCAGCAAAATTATCTAATTGTGGGTACCTACGACTCACCCAAAAGTGAAGGTATCTATGTGTTCAAATTTGATAGTAACGATTGCACCGCGAAAGAAATAAGTCATATAAAATTATCAAACCCATCATTCTTAACGGTTTCTAAAGATCAAAGATTTGTATTTGCGGTGTCAGAAACGGCTAGTAATTCGGGCAAGATAGGTGAGGTAGCTGCTTATAGTTTTGATAAAAACTCGGGAAAGATGAGCTTTATTAATAAGCAGCCCTCAGGAGGTGATAATCCTTGTCACGTTGAATTGGATAATACAGGAAAATGGCTTTTTGTCTCCAATTATAGTAGTGGCACCCTTTCTTGCCTACCCGTGAATGCAGACGGAAGTCTCGGATTAGGTACTACCATACAGCATACTGGCAGTGGCCCAAATGCGCAAAGGCAGGAATCAGCTCACGTGCATGGTGCTACAATTTCGGGAGATAATAAAACACTTTACGTTACTGATCTTGGTATTGATAAAGTAATGATGTATGATTTTGATGAAAGCTCTGGGAAGTTATTGCCGTCAATGCCAGCATATTTTTCTGCTGTCGCAGGCGCTGGTCCTAGATTATTTACCAAAAGCCCAGATAAGAAATATGCTTATGTAATTGAGGAGCTAACTGGAACAGTGCAAGTATTTCGGAATAAAAAATCAAAATTAAAGCCTATTCAGCGTGTGAGTACAATGCCAAAAGGCGATACGCAATTTGCAGGTAGTGCAGACATTCACCTTAGTCCAGATGGTAAATTTCTTTATGCTAGCAATAGAGCTGATGCCAATACAATTGCAATATTTAAAGTGAAAGGGAATGGTAAGCTTACATTAAAAGCGCATCAATCTACCCTCGGTAAAACACCAAGAAATTTCTCTATTGACCCAAGTGGAGATTATTTATTGGTAGGCAATCAAAATAGTGATGAAATAGTAGTTTTTAAACGAAATAAAAAAACAGGCTTACTTACAGATGCCGGTCAACGCATCAATGTAGGAAAGCCTGTTTGCTTGAAGTGGATAGGTATAGATAGTCCTATTCCTCCGACCTTGCGCTAGCGCTACTTATATTTCTGCCAAAGAATATCGCATTCATAAATAATTTACTACCACCTAGCCAGAAGGCTCTGAAATTAGGGTTATCAGCAATATTTATTACTCTGCCGCTACCCAATGTATTTACGATTACGGCCGCAGTGTTTTTAATATTTATTTTATTTTGCTCGCTTATCCAGCCGCTTTGTAATGGCTGCTTACCATAACTAAAAGGTACAGCAAATGGATTTTTTCCTTTCTCCATAAATACATTATTAGCCTTAAACATACTTACCAGTTTTGTACTATAACCATAAGCTAGCGGATGTGTAAGATCCGCATCTGCGCCGAATATAGCACCACTCATACTCTGTGCACCATTAATCTCAGAGAGGTCTGCGTAGCTAGCATTCTTTGTACTATCCATCACATTGCCAGTTTTCTTTAAAGTAGCTTGGCTTATACCCGCTTGTACCGCCCAGCGCACGGCCTCCTCTGTAAGTATGAGTACACCTCCTGCTTGCACCCAAGCTTTTAATTTCTCTTTATTTATTTCATTGTAAGTGCCGCCTACCATTATTATCGTGTTGTATTTACTTACATCAATTCTATTAAAACTACTTTGCTCGATGTGTGAAGACGGAATATTAAATCTTTGATCCAATAAATACCATACTTCGCCTGCATCTGTTGCATTAGCACCACTTCCCACTATCATTGCAATTTTAGGTTGTTCTATCAAAGCAAAATTTCTACTACCTAAATCGCTTCCGCTTACCGCATAACCAGATTTTACGCCATCAAAATTCACTTGATTTTCAGCCGCTATTTTTTGTAGAGTTTGATATATCTCTTCGCTTGTTTTTGTCTGCATGGCAACAGGGATGAGAATAGTGCCGTAGTTAAAAGCTTTGTTTTGTGTCCCAGTATTTAATGTAAATTTCGATTGTGCAAGTTTTACAATCAATCCTGCTTTTTGTATTGCGTATAGTGCTTTCGGTGCATTAAAATCTGTCCATTCTAGCAGGTAAGCGTAATCTGACTTTGCCAGTACGTTACCTTTAGGATATTCAGCAGCAGTCACTATTTTGTTCATAGAAAGGCCAGCTGCTTCGCTAGCATTGAGCGTTGCATAAGGAAGACCAAAGGCCAGCGGCATCGTCCAAGAAGTGATGTCATAAAAGATGCTGTCTTTATATTCCGAAGTTTTATCAAAGATGGCTTTTATCAATCTTTCTTGCGGCTGATTGATGGGAACTACAAAGCTATTACCAGCAGAGAAATTACTTCCTCCGCTGCTTATTTTTTTATCTACTTCATAAATTTTTATTTGATGGCGTAGTAGCATTTCTGTAAAAATCGCAACGGTTGTTTTGTCGTTATCGCTACCATATACATAAGCTTTACTAGCAGAAGCTGCAGCTTCTTTCATAGCAGATTGATAGAATTCTTTTTGCCAATTTAGAAACTCTTTTCGCAATACTCTTGCACCTTCTAGCGTAGAAAGTTCTGTAACAAATTGATTTCTTATTGTAGAAGGAAAACTCAAAAGTCCATTGTCTGTTTCTTGTAAATGTCCTCTTGATGATGCTTGTTCAAATAAAATTCCAATAGCTCCGTTTACATCAGGATAGGTAGAACCTTTACCATAATAAAAATCATCGTAAGCTTCTTTTGTAAAATATAATGTTCCTATTTTGTCTAAATATTCTGCGTGAAATTTTCCAAGTTTTGCAGTAAGTTCTTGGTTGGTTGCCGGCGTCAATGGATTCACCCTTGATGGTACACCTGGCTGAAAGAAGAAAGTAGAATTACTTCCCTGCTCGTGGTGGTCAGTTAAAATATTAGGCTTCCATTTGTGGAACCATTCCAATCTATTTTTACTTTCATTGTGTACTGCGGGTAACCAATCTCTATTCAAATCAAACCAGTAATGATTGAATCTTCCGCCCGGCCATACTTCATTAAATTCTCTAGAGTTTGGATCACTCACTAAGTTTTTGCTTTTATGCTGATTCGCCCAAGTAGAAAAACGTTGCAACCCATCCGGGTTGAAGGATGGATCGTATAAAATAACTGTGTTGTCTAAAAGGTCTTCTATTTCTTTTCCTTGTGCGGCAGCAAGGTGATAGGCGCCTACGAGCGCTGCGTTTGCGCCACTCGGCTCGTTACCGTGAATGGAGTGTCCAATCCAAACCACAATTGGCATATTGCTTACATCTACATTTGAAGATTGCGAAGGGTCAGTGAGTTTAATATGTTGTTGTCTTATCTCTTCTAACCGCTGATGATTTTTCGGCGAAGTGATGATGAGTAAAACCTGGGGTCTGTCTTCATAGGTAAAGCCCATTGTTTCTAGCTTTACCCTATCTGGGGCAGCAGTTGCCACAGCCTTCATATAATTTACTAGCCTATCGTGCGTAACGTGATACTCTCCCACTTGATGGTAAATTATATCCTTTGGGGTAGGAATAGCGGGGTTGTAGGAAATGCCTTTCGGTAAGTAATAAGAGAGATCTTGTGCAGATGCAGTAAATACAAACGCAAGAAATAGGATTGTAAAAAGAGTTTTTTTAGTGCGCATTAGATATTTCATTTTGTAATTGATAGAAGTTTTGAAGATACTATTTCTGTTTTTAGTTTTATTACATTTGGTAGTAATTAATGCTTTTCAAAGATGAATGATGAACTAGACTACCTCAATATAAATAGAGACTCTTGGGACAAGCTCGTGCCTGCACACCTGCAGTCAGAATTTTATAATGTAAATGGTTTCCTCGCTGGCGACTGTACCTTAAGTGAAATTGAACTGGCGCTTCTTGGAGATGTAAAAGGAAAAAGAATTTTACATCTTCAATGTCATTTTGGTTTAGATACTTTGTCGTTGGCAAGGATGGGAGCCATTGTTACCGGAGTAGATTTTTCTGGGTCGGCAATTAAGGCAGCAGAAAATTTGGCAAATCAAGCAGGGCTAGAAGCAACATTTATAGTAAGTGATATTTATGCTTTGGATTTGAAGGAGCAATTTGATATTGTATTTACTAGCTATGGAGTTATAGGGTGGTTGCAGGATATTAATAAATGGGCAAAAGTAGTTTCCGCCCATTTGAAGCCAGACGGAAAATTTATTATGGCAGAATTTCATCCAGTAATATGGATGTACGATAATGAATTTACAAGGATAGAGTACTCCTATTTTAATGGCGAAGCCATTGTGGAGGAGGAAGACGGAAGCTATGTAGAAGGAAGTGAGCACATCAAACGAAAAACTGTCACTTGGAACCACGGCCTTGCTGAGGTAGTGAATAGCTTACTTAAGGAAAACATAGCGTTGATAGACTTCGAAGAATACAATTATTCTTCCCAAAATTGCTTTAAAGAAATGGTGGAGGTGGAGAAAGGCAAATTTCAACTGAAGAAATTTGGGAGTAAATTGCCGATGGTATATAGTGTGAAGGGGAGGAAGAAATAGGAAAGTCCTCCGTTGAAGCCAATCATTTTACAAATTTCTGCGCTTCAACACCTGTAAATTATGGTAGGCTAGAGCTTTGCAAATTTGTGAAACAGAATATTTTATTGATTTACAAGCTAGGTTAAAAAATGAGATTATAATCTTTTGCTCTATCAATAACTATTGTTCCTAAGGATTTGTTTTTATCAAGGCGGAATCTGTAAAGCGGCTCCTCTTTTGGATAGCTTACCCAGCCTAAATATTTGACATCAAAATATGGTGAAAGCTTTTCTACTGTTATTAGATCAACCATTCCTATAAATTCTTTTATTATATAGAGGTTATCGCTCTTTCTATATTGACACTTTATAATTACATTCTCAAATATCAAATTGTTAAAGAATAAGGCTGAATCGAATCTTATTTCTAGATTTCTCTTCGACCTTTTTTTCAACTTAAAGTTTTGCAATTTATCTGATGGAATATCGCTCAATAGGAACTCCCATTTAAATGTATATTCTGGGTTACTAATTTTAATGCCATTAACAAATAAGCTATCATTTTGTCTTGAAACTTTCTGACTGAATGATTGTAAAACAAATAAGCTGAAAATAAACGTGATGATAAGGCGTCCTAGCATAATGTTATCATTGGTAAAAAGCGAGTTGTTATTTTTGGAAGTTATGATTTTTTTATTTTTCTTTTGGAAGCAGTAGCTTTTAAAACTCTTTCCCACCGAATAACTGAGTCTGATAGAAGAAAAGGAGACCAAATAATTAGTGAACTGTCCGATTTTTTTCGGACAGTTGAAGAAAGCTTAACTGGCAAGTTTAAATAAATAATTAGAGTAATATAAAAACTAAAATGAATAAATCATTATAATTGTTTATGAGTATTTAATTCTACTTTGTTACCAGCAATTTCATCATTAAAAATATAAAATTTATGCCCAATGCCTTTTCACAAATCTATATTCAGATTGTTTTTGCAGTACGAAACAGAGAAGCGTTAATTGCTAGTTCTTGGGAAGAGAGGCTGTACCAATATATTACTGCGATAGTGCAAAATAAGCAACAGAAAATGTTAGCTATTAATGGTGTAGATGATTATATTCATATTTTCATTGGTTTAAAGCCAGATTGTTGTATCAGTGATTTGGTGAGAGAAGTAAAAAAGTCAAGTTCCGTATTTATAAAGGAAAATAATTTGACAAAGCATCCTTTTAACTGGCAGACAGGTTTTGGCGCTTTTTCTTATGGTCATTCGCAAATAGATGTGGTGTGTAAGTATGTAATGAATCAAAAAGAACACCACAAAAAACAATCATTTAAAGAAGAGTACATTCAGTTTTTGAAGAATTTTAGTGTGCAGTATGATGAGCAATATTTGTTTGATTGGTTTGAATGACAATTTGGAAGGCGGGTCTTTGTCTATTTTGATCGTTCGACCCCTCTGGGGTCGGGGGAAATTTTGATACAATGATGTCTATAAACCTTTAACCCCTATGGGGTAAGCGTACAATAATTTGAAACAAACCTAATGAATTAAAAATTATCCAAGATGGTTACGATTTTTTTAAAATTGTGATTCAATCAATATTCGCTCTATTAAAATTTTAAACCAAATTAACTACATTGAATATTCAAGAGTCAGAAAAAAATAAGATTTTATAATATTTGTTTTTGTGTTAATGATGCCAGCGGCATCAAAGGTTTATAGAATTGACGATTTACGTCTTGTGTTTTACCGACCCCAGCGGGGTCGAACTCATCAAAAAAGTAATAATTATTATCCACCGCATTGCAGGTATGAAACATCTAAAAAAATACTATATCCCTTCTAGCAAACCCTTTAATCCCTCCAACCCCTCCGTCACTTCAGCATTATCATTACTAATATTCCCCAAATGCGAAGTAGCCATCCATATCACCGCCATCGCCAAGTAATCTTGAATGTCTTTACCAGCGTAACTAGTTTTAAATTCTATAATTTTTTCGTTGAGGTCCTTTACTGTTTTTCTTATGGACTCTTCGTTAGAGGTAAGCGCTTTGATGCGATAGGTTCTATCTGCAATAGTGATATTGATCGGAATCAGTTCATCCATAATGGTAAATATTATTCGCTGAGCAAGGCAATCGCTTTGTCTATACTTTTAATGTAATCTCCAATCTTTTGATCAAATTGTTTTTTCTCAGCAGGCTTTAAATCTTGCAAAGCAGATTTTAAAAGAAAGTTCTGCTGTTGTAAATTCTCTATGCTTCCCGTAAATTCCTTTTGCTCTACCTCCAATTTTTTAATTTGTTGTTCTTGTGCAAAAGATTTTTTTTGAAGGCTGGCATAGTTCTTCAATAAGCCTTCGAGCTTTTGCTTTATTTCTTTTATGGTAGCAAGATTATTCTGCACTGTTTTATTTTCTTATTTCTGCGCTTAGTTCTTTTTCAAAACCCTGCATTAGCTTTTTCATCATCTGCTCTATTTCTTGCTCCTCCAGTGTTTTTGTAGGGTGTTGGAAAGTGAAATTCACCGCCATCGATTTTTTATTTACTCCTAGTTTGTCACTTTCAAATACATCAAAAAGCTTAGTATGAGTAAGATAAGCAATGTTTGATTTTTTTATTAATTGCTCTATCGCTTCATATTGTAAGCCCTTATCTACAACGAGTGCGAGGTCTCTTTGTACTGCAGGAAACTTAGGTATAAGTTGATATTTTACACTTTTAGTTTGTTGGATTGCTATTATTTCTTCCCAAAGTAAATCTGCATAAAATACAGTTTCTTTTATCCCAAACTGAGATAGTGTTTTAGCATCAATTTGTGCTAAATAGCCGATTTTTTTACCTGCTACTATAATATCTGCCACATCACTACTATGAGCTTCTTCGCTCGGCTTATAACTGATATTACTCATTCCTACTTGCTGTAATACCGATTGGCAAATAGATTTCAAATCATAAAAGTCTGCAGCTTTTTCTTTTTGCGACCAGCCTTTTTCTTGCACACTACCTGTAATAAAAATAGCTAAATGTTCCTGTTCTTTATAGCCAGTTTTATCTTGCGTGTAAGTTTTTCCATTCTCAAAAAAACGCAGGTTACTATTTTTTCTATTAATGTTATAGGCTAGTACTTCTAATCCTGTTTGTAACATCTGCGGTCGCATTACATCTAAGTCGGCACTAAGACTATTAAGCATCTTCACAGCAGATGTCATTTCTTGCTCTGTGTAATATTTACTGTTAGTGATACTATTTGTAAATATTTCATTAAAGCCCATTCCTGCTAGGTATCCAGCAATTTTTTCTTTTGTTTTAAGATTTAGATTTTCTATATTGGCACTAGGCGCAATACTTATTACTTCTGGGATAGCTACATTATCTAAGCCATCTATCCTCATTATCTCTTCTACTACATCTGCCGGTAGGCTAATGTCTGGCTTGCTCAGTGGGGCAATAACCGTAATAGCATCTGCGGCATCTTTTTGTATAATAAATCCAAGTGCTGTGAGAATATTCTTTACGGTATCACCGTGATAATTCTTGCCACTTAATTTTTTTAGATAATGGTATTTTAAAATCACTTCTTTTGGCTCAGTAGGTACAGGATACACATCAGTGTATTGACTCACAACCGCACCGCCACAAGCTTCTACAATCATTGCTGCTGCTTGTTGTAATACTGAAAATGTTTTACTGATATCTACTCCTTTTTCAAATCTTGTAGCCGCATCTGTCCTAAGACCGTGTTGCATAGAAGACTTTCTGATCGTAGCAGGATTAAACCAAGCAGATTCTAGAAAAACATTTGTTGTAGATGCCGTCACACCGCTTCCTACACCACCATATACACCTGCCATACACATCGGCTTATCTGCACCATCGCAGATCATTAAATCATCAGCCGTAAGTTTTCTCTCTTTGCCATCGAGGCTTGTAAAGAGGGTACCTAGTGGTAAGGTCTGCACTTTTATAGTAGCACCTGTTATCGCTGTGGCATCAAATGCATGCAGCGGCTGACCTGTATCGTGCAGAATATAATTAGTAACATCTACAATATTATTAATAGAGTGTACTCCTATCGCATTCAATTTATTTTTAAGCCAAGCGGGGCTTTCCTTTACTTCGATGCCATTAATAGAAACGCCGCAATATCTTTTGCATTTTCAGCATCATTGATTTGCACATCTATCACCGCCTTTAAGTCTGTATCAATAACAGACTTCTTAGTTTCTGCTAAAGATAATTTTGCTTTATCGTGGTGGTTGAGGTAAGCAATCACATCTCTCGCTACACCTCTATGGCTCATCGCATCCATCCTATTGGGCGTAAGTCCTATTTCAAAAATTACATCTTCATAATTTTCGTACAGACTACTCACTTCAGTTCCTACAGCCGTTTCAGCATCTAACACCATAATTCCATCGTGACTAAATCCTAGACCTATTTCATCTTCTGCGCAAAGCATTCCATTACTTTCTACGCCTCTTATTTTTGCTTTTTTAATTTCAAAAGCATCGCCCGTGCTCGGATATAATGTAGTGCCTACGGTTGCCACCACTACTTTTTGTCCTGCCGCTACATTGGCGGCGCCACAAACTATCTGAAGTGGTGAGTCTGTTCCAATATTTACTTGAGTAACTTTTAATTTATCTGCTCCTTCGTGCTTTTCACAACTCAAAACTTCTCCTACTACAAGTCCATCCAATCCGCCTTTAATAAGTGAATATTGCTCTAATGCTTCTACTTCCAATCCTATTGCAGTAAGTATCTTGCTCAGTCGTTCTGTGCTAATGTTTTCTGGTAAATATTGTAATAACCAGTTATACGAAATCGTCATAAAATCTTTGTTTTGAAGCTGCGAAGATAGTTTTTCTATTTTGCTTCATTTGATAGAGTCATTGAATAGATAAGATGCAGAAATTGCTATAAAAATTTAGCCATAATTCCAAGCAAAAAAATAAATAGGAGAGTGAACAAGTATTGGCAAATTGGTCAGTTATGCACAGAAGATCTTGTAAATACATTAGATATTGACTCAAATTGTGGACAGACTTGGGGATAACCGCTGTATAACCGTAAATTTGTGTGAGTGAGTAGTTAGTAATCTCGGCAAAAAAGTTAATAACATCTATATTAATTTATTGTTACCGACGAGCCGATTAACTTAGCTTTTTGGAAGAAGAAATCAATCTTTTTTGTAAAATCTTCCTAAGTAACACAACCCTTATTTAACAACAGATATTTCATAGAATAATAAATGGAGCTTACAAATTTCAATAAAGACAGGAAGACAACAAGAAAGCCAAAAACGGAACTTACCAGTATGCTGTATGGTAAAGTGCCACCGCAAGCCAAGGAATTGGAAGAGGCTGTTCTTGGCGCTATGATGCTAGAGAAAGGGGCATTTGATGATGTGATAGAAGTGATAAAGGCGGAGTGTTTTTATGTAGATGCGCATCAGCGAATTTTTAAAGCAATGCAAACTCTTGCTGCAAATAGTTCGCCTATTGATTTACTTACGGTTGTAGAACAATTAAAAAAATCGGAAGAATTAGAAATTGTTGGCGGGCCATACTTCGTAACTAAATTGACCAATGCGGTTGTAAGTAGTGCCAATATTATTGCACATTGCCGCATCGTTCTTCAAAAATTTATACAAAGAGAACTTATAAGAATAAGCGGAGAAATCATTGGTGAGGCTTATGAAGACAGCACAGATGTTTTCGATTTACTAGATACTGCGGAAGGAAAACTTTTTGAGATTACTAATAATCACCTTCGTAAAAACTTTGATGATATAGACTCTGTTCTTGTAAAAACTTTAGAGAAGATTGAAGATATGCGTAGCCGCTCTGAAGATATAACTGGCGTGCCTACTGGTTTCCCGAAGCTAGATGCATTGACTTACGGATGGCAACCTACAGATTTAATTATCCTTGCTGCACGACCTTCTGTGGGTAAAACGGCTTTTGCACTTAACCTTGCCAGGGCAGCAGCTTTACATCCTACAAAGCCTACGGCTGTTGGTTTCTTTAGTTTGGAGATGAGTAGTAGTCAATTAGTAACGAGAATTCTAAGTGCGGAGAGCGGCATTTGGCTGGAGAAGATTACAAGAGGAAAATTGGAAGATCACGAAATGGAGCAGCTGCATAAAAAAGGAATAAGTAGGTTGATGAACTCTCCGATTTTTATTGATGATAGTGCCGCCTTGAATATTTTTGAATTAAGAGCAAAGTGTAGAAGATTAAAAACAAAACATAACGTAGGACTTATCATAATTGACTACTTACAATTGATGAGTGGTAGTGCAGATAGAAATAGTAATAGAGAGCAAGAAATAAGTAAAATATCTAGAGATTTAAAAGCCCTTGCTAAGGAGCTAAGCGTGCCTATCATTGCGCTTTCACAGCTAAGTAGAGAGGTAGAGAAAAGAGCAGCAGGAAGTAAAATTCCACAGTTGAGTGATCTTAGAGAGAGTGGTGCGATAGAGCAAGATGCCGATATGGTAATGTTCTTGTATCGTCCAGACTATTACGATATCGTAACCGATGAAATGGGTAATGACAGCAAAGGATTAGTACAAGTAAAAATTGCGAAGCATAGAAATGGTAGCTTAGATACCATTGATTTACGAGCACATTTACACATACAAAAATTTGTGGAAGAAGATAACCTAGAAGGCAATATGGGCAATGAACATCCCGGCGGAAACTTTAGAAAAATAAAGCAAGCAGAGAAGGGAGAAGCAGGGCTGTACATACAAGCTGGTAGCAAGATGAATGATGAAAACTTTGGAGACGATGCTCCGTTTTAAAAATATGTAGCAGAGATGACGACGCCTATTTTTTTTCACGATGGAGTTTTTACGGCAGGCACTATATTGCCGCTAGTAGAAGATACCGCAAAGCATATTGTACAGGTACTTCGAATGAAAGAAGGCGATATGATGAGACTTGCTAATGGAAATGGCGCAGAAGTAAAAGCAACCATAGCCACTACAGGCAAGAAAGCTTGCTCGGTAAAAATAGACGAAGTCATTCAGCATCCTTCACCAGCTTACACAAATGCCATTGCTATTTCTACTCTAAAAAATCACAGCAGGCTAGAGTGGTTTTTAGAAAAAGCAACAGAGCTTGGTATCAATGAATTTATATTATTGAATTGTACTCGTACAGAAAGAACGCAATACAAAGAAGAACGCTGGCGTAATATTCTCATCGCCGCAATGCTGCAATCCCAGCAGTTCTATTTACCCACGCTTACGGAGCCTATCAGTTTACAAGTATTACTTTCGAGCGGAAAATATAGCAATAAATATATCGCACACTGCGAAGAGGATGCCATAAAGTTGCCTTTAGCAGGTTTTGCCAAATCACCTGGTAATACCCTTGTTCTTATAGGTCCAGAAGGCGATTTTACCATCGAAGAGATAGAAGCGAGTAAGGCAAAAGCCTGTGTGCCTGTAAGCCTCGGCAACACAAGATTGAGAACAGAGACTGCAGGCTTGTATGCAGCGTTTTGCTTAGTGCAGTAATAGGAAGATTTAATTTGCAATGCCAAGCCTGAAAGGCTGAAATTATTATAGAAAATAGATATTAAAAATGTATTTAAACCCGGAACGGGTGACATTATTTGGTTGTAGAAAAATGTGATTTCGCCCTTTCAGGGCTAAGAAAGCTATACTCAACAAAATGCTATAATAATTTCATCCCTTCGGGATTAAAAGAGTTCGATTAGCGATTTTATTTGATGCATTTGAACTTCGTTCTTTAAAATGTCTTGCTCAAGAGTAATAAATCTTTATATAGTTTTTGTGAAATACTTGATTTACTTTTATAGTCTTAGAATCCTGAAAAGGTTATTTTAGAAACAAATTTAAATAAAATTTCCCTATGAAAAAAATAGTCTTCTTGCTTGCGATATCAATAAGTCTTGTACAATGTCAAAAAAAAGTAGAGAATATTACACCTACACCTGTTGACACAATTGTAACGCCACCACCAACTCCTACAGTTAATGCTTTTAGATTATTAGACAGCACACAACTTGTCACAGATTTAGAGCTGCTAAGTAGCGATGCCTATAAAGGAAGAAAAGCTGGTACAGCAGAAGTTGCGCTAACCCACGCACTTATCATAAAAAGACTTAGAGAAGCAGGTGTAGATAGCTTCGCTACTGGGTTTGAACAAAACTTTACCCAATCTGGAGTAGCAAGAAAAAACTTAATTGGGTATATAAAAGGCAGTCAATTTCCTAACCAATACATTGTACTAAGTGCACATTTTGATCACCTAGGCACGAATGCAGCTGGGGTGGTATATCACGGAGCAGATGATAATGCAAGTGGCGTGAGTGGTACACTCGCTACGGCAAAATATTTTAAAACTCACCCTCCTCGTTACTCAATTATTTTCGCTCTTTGGGATGCTGAAGAAAATGGTTTAGTAGGGTCTAAATATTTTACGAATAACCTTCCTGCACCGCTTTCTTTGGCATCTATTCGCTTTAATCTGAATGCAGATATGATAGCTAGAAGCGATAATAATTCTATATGGGTTTGTGGCTTGTCTCATTATCCTGCCTTCAAATATTTAGTAGATAGCATAAATCCACAAACTTTTTCGCAAGTAAAGAGCGGTTACGATAAGCCAACAGATCCACAAGATTGGACTTACCTGAGCGACCACGGTAGCTTTCATTTGAAAAATATTCCATTTGCTTATCTAGGGGTAGAAGATCATCCAGATTATCATAAAACATCAGATACTTACCAAAAAGTAAACCTAAATCGATTTGTAGAAAATGCCAATGTATTTATGCAAATGGCAAGGATGCTAGATAGGAAGTTATAGATCTTTTTATCTTTAGGATTGCTTAAGAACCTTGAGGGTATAAATTTATAGCATCAATCGCCTTTCTCAAATACTGTCCATTTAGAATTGTTCGACACCCTATGGGGTCGGAAAAAAAGGAACAATATGGTTGCTATAAACATTCGACCCATACTGGGTCGCTTTAATTTCTATGGCGTCTTTCCCTTAAGTAATATTTCTTGAAGTTCCAGCGGAACGACCCTATGGTAGAAAAATGCCCAGCTTTATGTTTTAAAGTGCGCCGCGGCGGACGACATTATGGTAAAAGCTTTTGCCAATGTTGTTAAGCAAGTCACTTTGAAGTTGTAGCCAAAGTGTATTTTCAACACACAAACTTTCCAATTCATTTTCCCCGCTTACTCCCCATCATTTACAAATTTGCATTCCTTAGTTTTGTGAGTATAACTAACATACGATGCAACAACTAGAAAATTATATTGCAGGCAATTGGGTAAACGGCGATGGCGAAGGACAAATATTATACAATGCCGTAACAGCTGAACCAATTTATAGCGCCACAACAAAAGGATTAGATTTTAAAGCAATGCTTGATTACGGGAGAACTGTTGGAAATCCTGCCCTACGCAAAATGACTTTTCACGAAAGGGGAAATATGCTCAAGGCTTTGGCTTTGCATCTACAAAAACACCTTCCAAAATTCTACGATATTAGTTATAAGACCGGAGCTACAAAAGCAGATAGTTGGGTAGACATAGAAGGCGGTATTGGAAATTTATTTGCCAATGCCTCGTTACGCAGAAAATTTCCGAATGATGTAATTTGTATTGATGGAGAGAGCCATAACCTCAGCCCCAACAATACTTTTATGGGTACCCATATCCTTTCACCAAAGGAAGGCGTTGCGATACATATCAACGCATTTAATTTTCCTGTATGGGGAATGCTAGAGAAAATTGCAGTGAATCTTCTTGCAGGAATGCCAGCAATCGTAAAGCCCGCCAGTGTTACTTGCTACCTCACCCAAGCGGTGGTACAAGAAATTATTGCCAGTAATATTTTGCCGAAAGGCGCATTACAACTGATCTGTGGTAGTGCAGGCGATTTGTTAAATTATGTAGATAGTCAAGATGTAGTAACATTTACAGGAAGTGCCACAACTGGTTTAATGCTAAAAAGCAACAAGCATATCCTTGAAAACAACACGCCATTTACTGTAGAAGCAGACAGTTTAAATTGTATCGTTCTTGGAGAGCAAGTAAATCCAGGAATGCCAGAGTGGGATATTTTTATAAAAGAGATAAGAAAAGAAATGACGCTCAAAGCTGGACAGCGTTGTACTGGTATAAGAAGAATTTTTGTTCCTAAAAATAAAACAGAAGATGTACATATTGCTTTGGGTAAGGCTTTGAGTCAAACAGTGATAGGAAATCCATTAAATGCTAGTGTAAGAATGGGAAGTCTTGCCGGAGAAAGTCAAAGAGAAGAAGTAAAGGAACAGGTGCAGAAATTATTAGCAAGCTCACAAATCATTTACGGCAGTATGGATAGTGTAGAAGTTGTAGATGCAGATGCAAAAAAAGGTGCATTTATGAGTCCAATCTTATTACTTAATGAAAATCCTTTTCAAAGTTTTGAGCCGCATAATATAGAAGCATTTGGACCTGTGAGTACATTGATGCCTTATGATAATATGGAAGAAGCGATTGCATTGACAAAGCTTGGTAAAGGAAGCTTAGTGACAACAATAGTCACAGCAGATACTAAGGAAGCAAGAAACTATGTGATAGGAGCAAGTACACATCACGGTAGAATTTTAATTTTAAATAATGAATGCGCTAAGGAAAGTACTGGTCATGGTAGTCCGCTACCATTGCTAGTGCATGGTGGGCCGGGAAGAGCAGGTGGTGGGGAAGAAATGGGTGGCATTAGAGGTGTAAAGCACTATCTACAACGTACTGCGATACAGGGTTCTCCGAGTTTTATTACCGAAGTTACGCAGGTGTATCAGCCACACGCTAAAGGAAAAGATGGCGGGAAGCATCCTTTCAAAAAATATTATGAAGAGCTAGAGATTGGCGAACAAATTATTACGGAGAAGCGAACAATCACCAGCGAAGACATCGATAAATTTGCAGATCTAAGTGGGGATCATTTTTATGCGCATCAAAAGGAAACTAATTTTGATGGTACAATGTTTACGCAGCAAGTAGCGCACGGTTATTTTATTATGAGCATTGCAGCTGGGCTTTTTGTCGATAGCTATAAAATAAATCCTGTTCTTCTAAATTATGGCATTGATGAATTAAGATTTACAAAGCCAGTATATCCTGGAAGCGAAATTTATATTCGCTTTACTTGCAAAGAAAAACTATTGAATGACAAGCGAATTGTAGAAAATCCAGAAGACTTTAAAAGAGGTGATGATATAGATAAGGGTATTGTAAAGTGGCTAGTAGAATTTTTAGACGAGACGAATGAAATAACTGGGGTAGCTACGATATTGACGATGGTAAAAATGAAAAATCAACAATAATTTAGTCAGTAAAACGAAAAAAAGAATTGAGCAGAATTCTCATAATATGCTTCTTTGGTTTCCTAGCATTTCCTAAAAATCACTTGGCGCAAACCCCATCCTTTAAACGATATGATGTAAGCAATGGCTTACCCACTAATGAAGTGTATGAGTTGAAGCAGGATAAGAAAGGTTTTCTGTGGATTGGATGTGATGCAGGACTGGTTCGTTACAACGGTAATAGATTTGTTATTTTCACGAATAAAAAGAACAGGGGATCAGCAATTACTTGCCTGAGAGAAGACAGTAAGGGACGAATATGGTGTACCAATTTTAGTGGACAGATTTTTTATGCAGATGGTGATTCATTGCATTTATTTGAGCCTTGGGAAAAAAATTACAAATCAAATTTTGCGGAGATTGCTATTGATAAGAATGATTTTCTGTACGTAACAAATTTTACGAATAAGCTTTTTAAATATGATTTATCTACCAATAAGGAAGAGATAGTCATTAATGACAATGATTATAAGCAACTTGTTTTTACAAGTTTTAATGGATCAATACTATTTACGGATTTACAGAATGGAGTGATAAAAGAGCTTACACCTAGTGGGGCTAAAGTAGTCTCCTATCAAGATGCAAATGGTAAAAAAATTAACATTGAACTTGGAAATAACTTTGTCTTTTATAACTCCTATCTCGGCAAGCAGACCCTAGGATTTCAACGGCAGAGTACTAGTTCGCAATCCAAAATTCTATTTTCTTATAATAATGGCACGCTTACGATTCATCCAGCTACAAAAATCCTACAAGGGCTAAATGTAAGTATGACCAGCTGCTTTGATGATGATAATGGTAATCTATTTGTAGGTACTTATAATGAGCTCCTATGGTTGAAAAAAAATCTTCTTGGCCAATGGCGTTTGTTTAATACCTCACTAAAAGGTAATGGCATTTCTTATATCCAGCAAGATAGAGAAGGTGATATATGGCTAGCTACATTAAAGAATGGAATTTATAAAATATCTAATAAAGATTTGTGGACAGTGTCAGAGGTAGGTATTGGAGGAGAAGAGATAGGGTTAAATCATCTCTCTACTAATAAAAGTAATTTACTGTTTGCTGCAGCAACTAATGGGAATGTATTTATGTACAATACCCTTTCTAAAAGGGTAAAGCTACTACCTACTAACGATGCAAGGGATGTGCAGGCTTTAGAATATAATAGCCTTGATAACAAGTTATACATATCTAAATCTGGTACTTATGTTTATGACTTAGCTAAGGGAAATGGAGAATCTATTTCTAAGATTTCCTTTAATGCAAAGGATTTTTTCTTTAAAAAAGATGGTTCCATTTTTAATACAGGGACTGGTGTAAATGTGTTTTTTAATAAAAATAATATAGCTGCTAAAGCTAGCTTGCTAAGTAACTATGATACTATTTATAGCCCTGATGACTTTTATAGTAGTGGGGAAAATGAACGATTACTTCTTTCTCAGCAGAGGAGTAAAGGATTATGGTACCATGAAAAAAATAAAGTGCTTTGGGTAGGCTTTGTTGATGGACTATCTTACTATGAAAATGGAAAGCCAGTTCGCCTATTTGATAATAAAACTAATCAGCCGATAATTGCTTTAAGTTTTGATGAGGCGTCAGATGCTGTTCTGTATGTGGCTACGGTAGAGCAGGGGATTTATGCTATAAAAAATAAAAAAATCATTGCACATTACACTGTAGAACAAGGGCTACTTTCTAATAGAATAAAAAAGATAAAATATGTAAATGGTTCTCTTTGGATTGTGTGTGCCGGTGTAGTGCAGAGCTTTAATATCGTCACAGGGGATATAAAAGTAATAAATAGTACAGATGGACTGAACTCGCTAGAGATATTTGATATAGAAATACTTAATGATACGGTGTACGTGGCTAGTGCAGCAGGTTTACAGCTATTTCCTACAAGTATAGAAACGGAAAATAGTGTAAAGCCAATATGTAACATATCAAAATTGGAAGCGGATGCAAAGTTGTACAGCACAACTAGTAAGATGGTCTTTCCTTACTACACTAAAAATATTGCTATAACATTAGAGGGCATAGCATTAAAAAGTGATGGAAAGTTTACCTATGAGTACAGGCTAAAGCCTGGAGAGGAGAATTGGATAGCTGTTTCTTCAAATGAAAATATTATTAGATTTTCTTCCCTGGCATCTGGAAGTTATTCCTTTGAGGCAAGGGTAATTAACGAAGACGGTGTTGTAAGTAATATAAATACGGATCTGAAATTTTCTATTGCAAAGCCTTGGTGGCTTCGATGGTGGTTTTTAATTCTTGCCCTCTTATTCCTCAGTGGGATTGTTTATTTCCTATTTAAGATGCGATTAAAAGCCAACCAAAAGAAATTACGAGATGAATTGGGGAAGTCTCGCCTGCAAGAGGAGCTGCGCCAATCTCAATTGGTTTCTTTAAAGGCGCAGATGAATCCACATTTTATGTTTAACGCATTAAATTCTATTCAAGAATTTATCCTTACAAATGATAAGCGAAAGGCAAATACCTATATGGGTAAATTTGCTGATCTTATGCGAATGACTCTAGATATGAGTAATAAGAAACTTATAGATTTAACTGATGAAATTAAAGTATTAGAGTTGTATTTAGAACTTGAGGCTTTAAGATTTGAAGAGCATTTTACTTATAAGCTAACCACAGACGATAAGGTGCGTAATGCGGATATTCAGCTACCATCTATGCTCATACAACCTTATGTGGAGAATGCAATTAAACATGGCCTTTTGCATAAACAGGGAGAAAAGGAGCTGAGTGTTTCATTTACAATAGAAGAGCAAAATATACTAAGCTGCACTATTGCCGATAACGGTATCGGGAGAAAAAGGAGTAATGAAATAAATACAATGCGTAAGGTACAATACACCTCATTTGCTACAGGTGCTACGCAAAAAAGATTAGAACTTCTAAACCACGAAAGGCAACAAACGATTGCTGTAAAGTATGATGACCTTGAAGATAATAATGGTATTTCACAAGGAACAAAAGTCTCTATAAAAATTCCTTTTTAGTACTTCTGCTTAGTAGTATTTCCCATTCACAAATTTAAAGCTACCATTCACAAAGAAAATTTCTAAAGGCACATTAGCTACTGCATTTTTGAGGAATAAATAATCCTCTATGCAGAAATATATTTTCTTTTTATTAATTTTTATCGTCACTGGTGCCAATGCACAATATAAAAGTCAGTTAGATTTAATTTCGAAATATCCTTCGGGAAGTTATACTGTATATCGCAACAGCGGAGGGAAGTTAGAGAAGGTAGCTAAGACTTGGCCTATTACAGTAAATATGGGTAGCGGCGGTATAGTAGAAACAGTAGTTATAAAAAGATCAGGCGTAGTTGATGAAGAATTCAAACCTGATTTGAAAGAGCAGCCTGGCTACTTCGCTTACGGAGATACCAAATTGATGTTTTTAGAAAATTATGCGGTGTATTACAAACAGAGTGTTAGTTATGATGGGGCGACTAAATACGACATACTTTATGAATTTGTGCAAGAAAATGCTGGCTCAAGGGGAGAGAAAGAAGTAGAGAAGGATATAATTGCCTACCGAGCAGCAACCCTCGCTAACCAATCTGGCACAAGGGTAACTATGGCTAAAAACAAGGAAGCAAATGAAGCCAAAGAAAAACTAGAAAATTCTACAAAAGGTAAATCTGTAAAGGCAACAAAATTTGTGGGTACCGATATTCCTAAAGATCTAGGCTTAATGTCTAAGATAAAATTTGGAGTAATAGCGACACTTGCAGATGGGAAGGAATTAAAAACTAAAAGCCTTGGCGGTAAGACAGACTTTGATGATAGCTATTCTATAAGTGTACCTGGTTGTACTTATGCAGATGGTGTTATAGATGTAGGGAGTGACGCTACTTCTTTTCCAAATGATGAAGTAGTGATTACAATAAAGGACAGAAATAATCCTTCACAAGTTATTACTGAAAAAATTACACTTAACTATAATAATGCAATTGCGTTAAAGGGTGCAGGCGAATCTGGCTCAAGCGGTTTCTCTGGCTCGTCTGGCAATTCGGGTTGTCCCCCACAGTCTGGTAAAGGCGGTAGTGCTGGCGGTGCAGGGCAAAGCGGATGCGATTTCAATATAAAAATTAAAGAAACGAAACATAAAATAACTGGAACTACACTGTATCTGGTTGAAATTTATCAATCAAAGGTTAATAAAACTATGCGCTTTAAATGTGCACCAGATGCAAAACTTGAATTGATAGCCTTTGGCGGTGGCGCAGGTGATGGCGGCGGCGGTGGCACCGGCGGAAATTCGCTTAGTAGTTGTGAAGGAGGAGGAAGAGCAGGAGGAGGTAGCGGCGGTAACGGAGGCAACGGAGGCAATGGAGGTAACTTGACTATTACAAAAGCATCGGCAAGCATCAGCACCTCATTTATCTCTATAAAAAATAACGGAGGTCAGGGCGGTAGAGCAGGCAAAGGTGGTAATGGAGGTGTAAGTGGCTCAAGCGGTTCTCAAGGCTCCGCAGGTAGAGATGGAACAACTGTTACTAACACAGGAACTGTAAGTATAAACTGGTAAAGAGTAATTAAAATATCAACCCTAACAATTAAAATAAAATCTAAATGAAAAAAGTATTAATCGCATTAACTATTGTGGGCAGCTTGCTATCCACAAATGCATCAGCACAAGGCGTTCTGGGCAAACTTAAAGACAAAGTAAAATCATCTGGCGGCAGTGGCGGTGGTTCTGCGAGTGACAAATCCTCTGACGGCGATGCTGCAACTACCTCTGTAACTGATGAGTATGGCATTAGCGGTGTTTACACATTCAGTACTCCAATGCAATATGGTGGAAAAGTACAAAAGACAGCCGTTATTGAATTTGTAAAAGAAGAGAATGATGTGATAGTTAATCGCTTAACGTTAACTCTTAAAAAAGGGGGAGATAAGGAAAAATTCAAGCTTGATGAAAAGCTGATGAGTAAGTCAAAAGTTATGCTTTTTAAAGGAGGTATTTATACACCTAATTATACTGAATTTGAAATAATGAAGTTAGACAATGGCGTTATGTTTTTAACTAAAAGTAGTGATAAGGGATATGTGGTGCTAGCTAAAAATCCAGAGGATTTAAAAAACTGGGATGAAGAAACTGGAAAGGCAAAATATGATGCTGAAATGGGAAAGGTAAACAGTGAAGCTACAGCAGGCCTTCGTAAAAAATTGGAAGAAAAATACAAAGCATATAAAGAAAACGTAGGCAAAATTGTATTTGCTCCAACGATGAATTCCTTCCAACATATGTACGGTGCAGATATTGCTGGCGAAGACCCAAGTAACTTTATTACAGAATGGGTTACTGGTAGTGGCCTTGCAATGAGAGGATATTTTGATAAGTCATTTAGCACGACTTGTAGCAATTGTGATAAAAAATTAAATTTTGTATTTGAAATGGGTAAACATAAGGTTGATTGGATGCAATTACGCAGCAGCGGCTCGGCTTTTAGTAAAATGTTTGTGCCTTCTACAGGTAGTAGTGAGTATATGACCAACGGCGTTTGGCTATGGGATAATATGGATTTTAATCGTGCGCTTACAATGGCTATCCATAAGAATATTGTAGATGGAGCTCTTAAAGATGGTGGTAAAATGACCTTAAAAGTTACAGCATACGCTTACGGCGATAAAACTAATGGGGCGAAGGTTGCAGAAGGTAGTATTTCTATTAAGTTAAACTCTGGCTCAGCAGATTGGACAAAGAGATATGGCTGGTTTAAAGATGATGTAGAATAAGCAAACCGAGAATTAAGGGAACTCAATAGAAACATTTAATATTAAAGACCATTTTCAAAACTGAATAATTTATATGAAAAGAACGCTCAGCATTTTAACCGCCTGTTTACTACTTACAAGTATAAGCTATGCACAAAAAGCAAAACCAGTTGCCGCAAAAAGTACAGCTGCTGCCAAACAAACTAGCCCTGTAACTGTTGCTGGTACTTACTATACCCAATTTGACGATGAGAAAGTTGTATTTACGACTAGTAATGATAATCCTACAAAGCTGACTTATACTATTGGGGAAGTAGAGTTTCCAATGATGTATGATGAAGCGCTTACAAAAAAGGCGAAAGGCAAGTTGGTTTTCAGACACACTACAATGGATGTGT
>JBBRHK010000003.1:0-25565 GCA_038222815.1 Chitinophagales bacterium | reverse complement strand
AGTCAGGGTATTAGCAGCATTCCCTGTTGCAGTAATCTGATAACCTCCTAATGGAGCTGTCTCAGAAATACTCGTTGAAATTGTAGTAGGCTGAGTAAGCGTACCAACTGCATTCACTGCATTTATAGCGTCCGCTAATGTGGCGTAAGGGCTTCCTCCAGCTCCATCTCCAGTAACTGTTACCTGAGCATATATACTAAAAGTACATAGGAGCGCTGTGAGAATTAAGTAAATTTTCTTCATGTGAAAAATTTTTCTTTAAAATTAATTTTGATTAAAAGGGGTGTAGGCTTGACTTTGGATTGGGTTGGGCGACAAAATTTTCTTTTTAGGTAAAATTTTATCTGGATAATAATCTACTAAAATATAGTAAAATTTCTATATCCAATCATTACTATCAGATATATATTTTTTTAATATGATTTACAAGGCAAAAAAAGAGGCTTCTTACGAAACCTCTTTTTTTAATTTTATTATTTGATCTTACTGGCCTACTTTCTTAAGCTCTTCTCCAGCCTTTTGCAGCCCCTCACCTGCTTCATTCACACCCTTTTTCACTGCTTCGCCAGTTTTCTTAGCGCCTTTTTCTATAGCATCTCCAGCCTCGTTAGCACCTTTCTTTATCCCGTCGCCTATATCATTTAGCACATTTCCAACATCAGATTTCACAACTATGCCAGTTGTAGTTACTCTTTCTCCATTAGTTAATCTCACAGTTACTCCATCTGCATTCTTTACCTCTCCATTGGCCATCACTACTGTACCATTAGATAAAGTAACAGATTCTGTTACCAATACCCAGTCTCCAGACTTCCACACATATACTTTATCTTCTTTCATTACATACTCCCCTTCCATAGGTGCTACCTCAGTAGTGGTAGTAGTTTCAGTAGTGGTAATTACTGTTTCTTCTTTTTTGTCTGCATCATTACAAGAGATGATACTCATAGCAACAACTGCTGCAACTAATAACTTTTTCATTAAATTTTTATATTTGGTTAAAGCATTAATTATACTAAGATTATGCCAACCTTTTAGCTTAGTTAAATCTGCCCTTTTATTTCTTCCTAAAAAATAACCTGATAGGCACACCAGAGAAATCAAATTTTTCCCTCAGCTTATTTTCTAAATAGTTTTGATAAGGCATCTTCACATCATTGGGAAAATTACAGAAAAATGCAAATGTGGGTGTGTGGGTAGGAAGCATCGTCACATACTTGATAGATACTACGTGTCCTCTTACCACTGGCGGTTTAAATTGCTCTATCGCTTTTTGAATAACTTCATTGAGTTGTGAAGTAGGAATTTTTTTCTTTCTATTTTCATATACTGCCAATGCAGCTTCAATACTTTTAAAAATCCTAAGCTTCTCCGTCACACTTGTAAAGATGATTGGAATATCGCTGAATGGAGCAAGTCGCTGCTTTAATTCTTTTTCAAATTGTACCGCAGTATTTGTTTCTTTTTCTACTAAGTCCCACTTATTGACCAGCAGTACAATTCCCTTTCCCTTTTTTGTAGCCAATGAATAAATAGCAATATCTTGGGCAGTCAATCCTTTTTCTGCATCTATTAAAAGAATACATACATCAGCCTCATCCATCGCTTTAATAGCTCTGATTACTGAGTAAAATTCTAGGTCTTCGTGTACTTTATTTTTTCTACGAATTCCGGCTGTATCTATTAGTACAAATTCTTTATTGTATAAATTGTAATAGGTGTGAATGGTATCTCTTGTGGTACCAGCAATATCACTTACAATTGTTCGTTCCCCGCCTACCAAGGCATTAAGCAAAGATGATTTTCCTACATTCGGTTGACCGATGATGGCAAATTTTGGCAATCCTTCTTTGTCGTCAATCTCTTCTGGTTCATCACCCATAGCGATCACTATTTCATCTAGCAGCTCTCCGGTACCGCTTCCACTAATGGAAGAAAGAAAAAATATTTTTTCAAAGCCAAGACTATAAAATTCACTAGCTTCCAATAATCTAGCGTGGTTATCTACTTTATTTACTACTAAGAATACTGGCTTCTTGCTCCTACGAATCATATCGGACATATTCTCATCAAGATTAGTAATTCCAGTGGCAGCATCTACCATAAAAATCACAGCATCCGCTTCTTCTACAGCTATCAATACCTGCTTAGCAATTTCTTTCTCGAACACATCATCGCTTCCTGCTACAAAGCCGCCTGTGTCTATTACATTGAAACTTCGGCCAGCCCACTCTGCTACGCCGTACTGCCTATCTCTAGTTACACCACTCTGATCATCAACTATAGCTTTTCTTTGTTCTAGCATTCTATTAAAGAAAGTGCTTTTTCCTACATTGGGTCTTCCTGTTATTGCAACGGTAAATGACATAGTGTTCAGTTGGCAGTTGGCAGGTTACAGTCAGCAGTTGGCAAATAGCAGTTGGCAGTTTGCAAATTGCAGTTGGCAAGGCAACTACGCTTTTTTATTTTTGTTATAAATGTTTTAATGTTCCGTCTTGATGCAGTTGGCAAATAGCAGTTGGCAGTTTGCAAAATGCAGTTGGCAAGGCAACTACGCTTTTTTAATTTATTAATATTCTTTTTTCTTAGCGACTGCAATTTACAACAGCTAAGAATTGTTCTTTTACTTTAAATATTTTTCTGGGTTATTTATCATATGTCCTAACATTCTTCCTACCTCAGCGCTCTTTGCAGACAAATCTAAAAATTGTTCCTCACTTAGATATTTACAATCGTATGAGAATTTAAGCCAGATTTCAGTTTCAGTGCTTTCTGCATCGCAATCTGTAAGTTTACTTACGAAATGAGCAGGATATTTCGTTCTTCGATATGCTTCGCCAAAATTTGCACAAACCGACCGAGAACTTCTTCTGATTTGATCTGTCAGACTATATTTCTCTTCTGTAGGAAATGATTTACTTACATCAAAAATTGCCATCGCTAATGAATGCGCCTTTTGAAAAACAAGTAAATCTTTATATGACCCCATAATTCAATATTACTACCTTGCAAGTCCAAATCTTTTGCCAACTGCCAACTGCCAACTGCCAACTGCCAACTGCCAACTGCCAACTGCCAACTGCCAACTGCTAATACCCGTATTCCTTCAAAAACAATTCGCTATCTCTCCACTTAGGTCGCACTTTTACATACAGCTCCAAAAATACTTTATTATCTATAAATTTTTCAATGTCTTGCCTAGCTAGAGTACCAAGTTTCTTTATCATACTGCCTCCTGTACCTAAGATAATTACTTTTTGGGTTTCTCTTTGTACAATTATATCTGCCCGTATCTTAGTGAGGGTTGTCTTTTCTTTATATTCTTGTATCAATACTGTAGAGTGGTATGGTAATTCCTCTTGGTATAATTCAAAAATCTTTTCTCTTATTAATTCACTTACAAAGAATTTAATCGGCATATCGCTGATATCATCATTCTCATAAAAAGGCATTCCTTCTGGCAAGAGCTCTACAATTCTTTTTAAAAGCGTAGTAGTCCCTTTTGTAGTGTGTGCAGATATACAAAGCACTTCTTTCACGTATTTCTTCTCCTTAAAAAATGCGATTTTGTTTTTAAGTTCTTCTTCATCTTTTATTTTATCAATCTTATTAATTAATAAAATAGCTGGTGCAGAAATTCTAAGTTTTGAAAAAATTTCATCAGCTTCAGCCACATTTTCTGTTCCGTCTACCATTAGCAAGGCGATATCTGCATCTTCCAAGCTGCCAGATACAGCTTTCATCATCTTTTCGTGAAGCTTATATCTTGGATCAATTATCCCAGGTGTATCAGAAAAAATAATTTGATATTCTGGTGTATTTAGAATTGCTTTTATACGATGACGTGTGGTCTGTACTTTATGAGAAACAATAGCCATCTTCTCCCCCATTAGCGCATTGAGCAATGTACTTTTACCAGCATTGGGCTTTCCAAAAATATTTACATAACCTACCTTCATAGAGTACTTAGTATTTAGTACTTAGAACGCTTCGCTTCTAGATTAGAGCCTTCTAATCAAAACAGCTTTAAGTGTTTAGTACTTAGATTTCAAAATCGTTGCGCTTTTAGACTAGGTTATATACTTTTAGAAAGTGTTACTAGTTCAGGGTGCTTGACTTCGTTATAATAAAAATGCTCCGAATTTACCCGGAGCATTTTCTCGTTGCGAAGCTAGGGATCGAACCTAGGACCTTCGGGTTATGAGCCCGACGAGCTACCGCTGCTCTACTTCGCGGTGCAAAATTAAGTATTTTAAATGTAACAGCCAAACTAATTATCAATGATCACCTTAGATAAGCCTCTTGTAATTTTTGTAAATGACTTTGGCTTTGATTGAAGGTAGATTTTGCTTGCTCCTTCTGCCAAAATATCACAACTAGAATTTACTAGGGTGTAAATTTTACTTGCTCCCTTAGCAGTGAGCGATGCAGAGTCAATTTGAAGTTTCTTAGCATTGAGCTTACTTGCATCTTTCACTAAGATGGAAGCCTTGCCCACATTACCTTCTAACTGAGCAAGGCTTGCAGAGGACAAATCAAGACTTAGCAATTTTACAGAAAGTTCAGCATCAATCTTTGCAGCGTTAGAAGTTACGATGCTAAGGGAATCTCCTTTCAATTCTCCGAGTATAATTACTCTTGCAGCATTAGTTAATGAAATAAATGAGCAGGTAATGGAAGATGCATAAACTTTATAATCTGGCTTAAATTTATTATCTGTTAGAAACTTTTTTAGCCCCAGTTTCAAAGTATCGCCGGCAAGTACCACATCAATATTTTGAAAATAGGTCTCTGTACTCGCACTCACTCCTAGTCCTTCCTCTTTACTTTGATTATACACTAGGGTTATGCCATCAGAAACTATGATCTTAGAAAAAGACCTAGCTAATGGTACAATTCTTATGAAGCTGTCTTGAATCTGATATTCCTGTGCTTGTACTTTGGTATTCACAAAAGCGAGTAAACTAAAAAACACTAGTAGAAAAGAATACCATTTTATTTTCATCTTATAAAAATAGCTAACTTTGCAGGACTATTTTGTATTAATAGCCGTTAAAATTTTTCCGGGGTGCTTTTAAAAAGCTGAGAACATACCCGAATAACCTGCTCAGGATAATGCCTGCGAAGGGAGAAAAAACAGATTTATTCTGCGCAAAAACTCCAGTTATTCATTAAAAGGAAATTTTAAAATTGGCATAACGCTTTTTTAAAATGAATAAACTATTTACTCTTGCCGTTGCGGTTAGTATAACCAGCAGCGCAATGTGTCAAGAAAAACTAACAGACACAACTACTTTACAACCTGTAGAAATTACTAGCATTTTTGCTGGCGAAAAAGTCCCCATTACTAAAACCAATTTTAGTAAGGCAGCACTTAAGAAAGAAAACTTTGTACAAGATCTGCCTTTTGTATTACAATCTACACCGGGACTAGTGGCGAACTCTGATGCTGGAAATGCTGTGGGATACACAGGGCTACGCCTAAGGGGTAGCGATGCTTCAAGAACAAACATTACCATTAATGGTATTCCATTTAATGATGCTGAAAGTCAAGGAACATTTCTAGTAAATATTCCAGACATAGTATCGTCTGCAACTGCCATACAAGTGCAGCGTGGCGTGGGCACATCTAGCAATGGGCCAGGTGCATTTGGTGGGAGCATCCATATCAAAACGAATGAGCTCATAAAGGATAGAAATACATCAGTAGCCTTAGTTGCAGGTTCCTTTGGTACTTTTAGAAGTACGATCACTAATAATACAGGACTAATCGATAAAAAGTTTACGATAGATACTCGAGCAAGCTTCATTCGCAGTGATGGATATATAGATCGTGCAAGAAGTAATTTAAAATCTTTGTACAACAGTTTTACTTACTATGGTAAGAAAAATAACTTTAGGCTCAATGTACTGCACGGCGCAGAAGAAACCTATCAAGCGTATTATGGTGTAAATGATGAGCAGTTAAAGAATAATAGAACCTTTAATCCAGCGGGGACCGAGAAGCCAGGTGCGCCTTACAAAAATGAAGTGGATAATTATAAGCAAACGCATATTCAGTTTTTCTATGATCAAGAATTATCGAAATATGTGAAGACTAATCTGACTTTATACTACACTTTTGGTACAGGGTATTATGAGCAGTACAAAGCTGATGCAAAACTTAGTAGTTACAATTTACCTATTTATATTGTGGGTACTGACACAACAAAAAGAACAGATTTAGTAAGAAGACTTTGGTTAAGAAACAATTTATTTGGCGCACTGTATAGCGTACAGTACAGCAAGAAAAATACAGAGATTATTACTGGTATAAATGCTAGTACATATCAAGGCGACCACTTCGGGAAAATCATCAGTGCAAGTGTGCAAGCGGCGGTGCCAGCGAACTATACCTGGTATGATTTTCCTGCAAGGAAAAATGAACTTTCTGCTTACAGCAAATGGACCGAAAAAATAGGATCCAACTTTTACAGCTTTATAGACTTACAAGTGAGAACCGTACAATATAATATTGACGGCTTTAGAGACAACCCTACCCTTTCTATTAAAAACAACTTCAGCTTTTTTAATCCAAAGGCAGGAATAAGCTACAGAAAAAATAATTACACGGCTTACATTAGCTATGGTAAAGCAAGTAAAGAGCCTAATAGAGATGATTTTGAAACGGGCACAGTATCCACCCCTAAAGCGGAGCAACTGCACAATATAGAATTAGGTATAAATAAAAAACAACAGCGCTATTCTTGGGGTATAAATACTTACCTAATGAGTTATGAAAATCAACTCGTGCTCACTGGACAAATAAATGATGTAGGAGCATTTACAAGAATAAATATTCCTAGAAGTTATCGCATAGGTGTAGAGATGGAAGCTGGTTTTAAAATGAATAAATATCTTTCTTTTAATGCTAACCTTGCACTGAGTAGTAATAAGGTAAAGGATTTTAATGAATTCATCTATGATGAAAATGGCGATGCCGTAGTCAATAATTTTAAAAATAGTACGATAGCTTTTTCTCCATCTGTAGTTGGCTTTGCAAGTCTAGATATTCAGGCTACAAAACAGCTACTGATCAGCCTTCCATTGAAATATGTGAGCCGCCAGTATTTAGATAATACAGAGAATAAAGCTAGGAGCCTGGATAGTTATTTCAACCAAGACATTACTGCTCGTTACACAATCACTTGTAAAAAGCTAAAAGCAATAGACCTATTTGCAAGGATAAATAATGTGTTTAATGAAAAGTATGCAGCCAACGGTTACACATTTAGTTACATCTACGCCGGCGAGCAAACCACTGAGAATTATTACTTCCCAATGGCGACAAGATTCTATACTGTGGGGGTTAATTTGAGTTTTTAATTTTTTCCTTGTTGTAGTTGGCACACCGATTGAACGGATCCGCCACAGCGGACAGGTTCAGCGCAGCACAGATTAACACGGAATTTGACTAACAATTCTTTATCCTTGTTAATCTGTGCCAATTACTTCAAGCTATTCCGTACCCAATACTTAAAAAAATCTTTACCGGTGCAAATCTGTGTTGCAAAACATCTGTCCAATCTCCGCCGTGGCGGACCAACAGGTCTAAGTAGTAGGAAATGACTCTTGCCAAGCAGTAACTCCGCCGATCAAATTCTTCACATTGGTGAAGCCAAATGATTGCATCATCATAGCTGCTTGCATACTGCGCATACCGCTGCGGCAATACACGATTACTTCTTCTGTTTGCCAGTCAGCAATATCATCTGTCTGCATAGCCATTACTTGGCCAAGTGGAATGTGGACACCACCAATATTGAATGCAGCACGCTCATCAGGCTCCCGCACATCTAGCAGGTTGCAAGTTTCACCAGCATCTAATCTTTCTTTTAATTCTTGAACGGTAATATTATGCATAGTAGTTAGTTTTATTGTTAGTTACCATTTGGTTTAGGTGCAGGCTTAGGTTTAGCTGGCTTAACTGCTTCTATAGAATCCAATAAGGGTACATTGCTTGATTGTGAAATCCAAACGTCTATCAATTGACCAGATTGTATGTACATCAATAGAGGGTCAGTGATATCATCTTTATTATAACGCTCTGGGCTTTGCTTTATAATAAAAGCATTGGCAGTATCTCTAATAGTTTCGTTAGATATGATTGCGCCAAAACTTATAAAGTCTGCATCTAGCAAAGCCTTAGCCTGGCCAAAAGTCATCCCTACTAAATCTGGAACAGGAATTTGTCTGTCAGACAATCCACCCCCTACCACAAGGTCTATAACTGACCCATAAGGCAACTTAGAACCAGCTGGTACTGACACGCCATTGTGATTTTGTTCTAGTACCGAACCCGCCATAAAATCTGGTCGGAAGCTAGTATCACCTAGTACAAAATGACTTCGTTTTATTAGCTCGATAGCATAGCTCATTGATTTACCTTGTAACGATGGCACATCTAGTAATGGAAGTGTTACCCTGTTTACCAAAAGCAAAATAGTACGATTTACTTTCACTAGGCTGTTAGGGTCAGGAATTTGCTTGATGATAGTACCCCTTGGCAAGCTATCTACAAAAACAGAATCCATAATTACAACATTAAATCCTTTACTCTCTAAGTTCTCTATAGCAGCTTTAGTCTCTTTATTGAGGACAGATGGTACTTTCAAAAACTCTCCGTGCTTTGTAAAAGAGCCTAGTAACTGTAGCGTCCCAAAGATTAAACCTGCGGCCAGTAAAATCGCTACAAAAAGATTTACCAGAAAGTGACGATGTGTGATGAATTTAAACAAGCTGTTTGTATTTAATTTATGGAGCGAAAGATAAGTGTTATTGTAAACATTCTTCTATGAGGTGGCTATAAAAATCTTTTAAATTCATACCAGCAGCAACCACCTGTTGCGGAATAATACTGGCAGCACTTTGCCCTGGTACTGTATTTATCTCTAGCATAAATGGCTTATCCTCTGCTTCATCATAAATAAAATCTATTCGCACCACTCCACTACAATCAAATAAATGATAAGCTTTTACCGCCTCCGCTTCAATTTTCATCTTCATTTCTGCCGTTATATTGGCAGGTGTAATTTCTTCGCTATTGCCTTTATATTTCGCCTCAAAATCAAAAAAATCATTTTTTGTAATGATTTCCGTCATTGGCAATGGTATAATTTCATTTTGCTTTTTATATACCCCTATTGTAAATTCTCTACCAGCAATGTATCGCTCTATGAGTACTGTATCGTCTTCATTAAAGGCTAATTCTATTGCTGCATGAAGACCTTCTTTCTCAGACACTTTACTCATACCAATACTGCTTCCACCACAATTTGGTTTTACAAAAACTGGAAGCGTAAGTTTTTCTAAAATAGCATCTACATCATAACCATCTTTTTTTACAACGGCTACAGAATTGGCTACATTTATCCCAGACCTTGCAGCTAGTGCAATTGTATATTTTTTATTGAATGTAATGGCTGAGGTTGAGGCGTTACAAGAAGTGTAAGGCAGGTTAATACAATCAAAGTATCCTTGCAGTTTTCCATCTTCTCCCGGTGTACCGTGAAGACCATTAATTACCGCATCAAATTTTATTTTTTGACCAGCTTCTTCTATTGAAAAATCATTTTTATCTACGTTAGTATTATTGCCAGCCGAGTCTTTGTAAAACCAACCTTCCTTTCTGATATCTATTAGGTAACAATAGTAACGTTCTTTGTCTAAGTTTTTAAATATAGTATCAGCAGATAGGTAAGAAATAACAGACTCGCCAGAGTAGCCGCCAGTTATCAATGCGATATTTTTCATAGTATCAATTTATGAAGAAAGTGTAAATAATCCTCTTGCCCTACTCCTCCACTGCTTCGTTCCAAGAATTGAGTACAAATTTCCAAGTGCCGTCTTCTAGTTTTCGCCACACATGCACATAAGTTCCAGTAAGTGTAGAGTCTATTTTAGTACTGCTAATATTATAAGTGCCATAAGCATAGCCCAAATCGTTTCCAGCAGAATGGATTGTACGACTAGCCTTCCAAGTCATTTTAAAATCAGAGTCATTTAAATCTGATAAAAAATTAACTACTTCTGCGCCAGTTATTGGATTACTATTGGGTCGTATGATAGTTGCATCATCCTCCATATAGAATAACAGAGCCGCCTTCATCCCTTCTGATTTGCTCATTTCAGAAAAAAGGGAGTCTGTCGTAGCTATATCATCATCGCCTATTAATTCTGTTTCCGCAATAGAGTCCCCTTTATTCGTACAACCAGGTACAATAGTTATAATGACTAGGAAAGAGATTAAAACAATGAAAATTCTCATAGTAAAATAAAAAGAACGTTTTGGTACAGCTATTATGCGTGCAGTTTCTCTTTCTTTGCCATCAATTGGTCTACTGTTTCTTGATAAGCATCGTCAGGCACGCAACAGTCTACAGGGCATACAGCAGCGCATTGTGGCTCTTCGTGAAAACCTTGACACTCCGTACACTTATTGGGAACGATGTAGTAGGTATCATCAGCCACTGGCTTGTTTCGTTGATTCACATCTAGTGATTCTCCCTCTAAGGTAACATACACTCCTTTCACGGTTGTTCCATCAGAAATTGCCCACTCTACTCCACCTTCGTATATTGCATTATTAGGACACTCGGGCTCGCAAGCTCCGCAGTTGATACATTCGTCTGTTATTATTATAGCCATTGTATTAATTTTATATACTAACAAAAATAGTGATTGCAATGCATTTAAAGCAAAGGATAGAAATTTTAAATATACTTGGGGCCCATTTAATGAGCGATAGCCCTACGTTAGATGCTGCAAAAAATAGTGCATTTCTCAATAATAATTGGTTTACAAAAACCTTTGTAGATAAAGCATTACAGCAAATAGCAGCGCAATATCTTTCGAAAGAAAAGTTAGAAAAATGGGCAAAGCAGTATCAAATAAATGACGATTTTTCTGGTAAAAAAATAGGTGTAGTTATGGCAGGGAACATTCCTCTAGTAGGAATACACGATCTTATTTGTTGCTTTATTATGGGTCATAAATGTGTTGCTAAACTTTCTAGTAAGGACACCATTCTTATGCAATATGTGATAGAGTACTTGAAAGAAATAGCACCAGATACTAATGAATTTATTGAGATTGCTCCGCTTCTCAAAGATTGTGATGCCTACATTGCCACAGGGAGTAATAATACAGCTAGATATTTTGAATATTATTTTTCGAAATATCCAAATATCATTAGAAAGAATAGAACTTCCGTAGCCATTCTCACAGGTAATGAAACTAAAGACGAGCTTTCATTATTAGCTGATGATATTCACCAATACTTTGGACTAGGCTGTAGAAATGTAACAAAAATTTATGTGCCTACTGGTTATGATTTTGTACCATTACTTCGTTCGTTTGATAAATATGCTGATTTCGCAGAACATCATAAATACAAAAATAATTATGACTATCAATTAAGTATTCAGTTGCTTAATCACGCTTATTATATGACCAACGAATCTACTCTGATGTTTGAGAAAAAATCAAACTACGCAGCTATTTCTGTGCTGAATTATGAGTATTACGAAAAAAATACTTGGCCAAATGCCGGAGAAAATAAAGATGAAATACAGTGTGTAGTGTCACACAAGGATACACCCTTTGGTCAAGCTCAAAGTCCTACCCTTTTAGATTATGCTGATGGTGTGGATACGATGAGGTTTTTAGTAAAAATATAATTGTACAACCTCTTAACATTCTCTTTATTTGTTTGTTAAACAAGATAAGTGGTAACATACATTTTGACAGTCTATCGTTATTTTGTGTAGTAGGCATAAGTTTTGTATATTACTATGCTGATATCCATTAATAAAAAACACTAATAAAGATTATGAAAGCAAAACAATTGATTGCAACTGTATTGCTGAGTGCGTTAACCACACTTGCAGTTGCTTATGGTGTAATTAAATACACAAGTAGTAACAATTCTTACGGTGGACAGTCTCTGACGGAAATGCCATCGAATTATAAGTATGCAAACTTTGGAGATGATAATGTACCTCCAGGTACGGCTGTCGATTTTACAGCAGCATCAGAAAGTGCGATACCAACCGTAGTGCATATTAAGACAAAAATAAATGCAAAGAAAGTAAGCAATAATACACCAAGAGGAAGAAACGTTGATCCTTTTAGTGATGATATTTTTGAGCAATTTTTTGGTAATCCTGGAATGAGTAGAGAGCAACAAGCCTCTGGTAGCGGTGTAATCATAAGTGCTGATGGTTATATTGTAACGAATAACCACGTGGTAGATAAAGCAGATGAAATAAAAGTGATGCTCAATAACAAAAAGAGCTACACAGCAAAAGTGATAGGAACAGATCCTGCTTACGATCTAGCCGTAATAAAAATAGACGCAGCGGCACTCCCTTATTTAGTATACGGTAATAGTGACAATGCAAAAATTGGACAATGGGTACTAGCAATAGGCTACCCATTGAATCTTGAAACCACTGTAACAGCAGGTATCATAAGTGCCAAGGCAAGAACACTACAACTCAACAAAGATAGAAGCGGTAATAGCCAAGGCGGTGTAGAAAGTTTTATACAAACGGATGCTGCCGTAAACCAAGGAAACAGTGGTGGTGCTTTAATAAGTACTGACGGAAAACTGATAGGCATTAACTCTGCCATAGCTTCTCCGACTGGTTATTATTCTGGCTACTCTTACGCAATTCCTGTAAATATTGTAAGAAAAGTAGTAGATGATATTATCAAATATGGTACAGTGCAGCGTGGCTACCTTGGCGTATCGTATAGCCTTGCGAGCAGCCTAAGTGATGAGCAGAAAAAACAGATGGGAATACCAGCTTTTGTTGAGGGAATCTTTGTAAATGAAGTGCCTACTGATGGCGGTGCTTATGAAGCAGGAATAAGAAAAGGCGATATTTTAAAATCGATAGCAAATGTAACGGTGATAAATGGAGCAGAGATGAACGAAATTCTTAGCAGGTATAAGCCGGGAGATAAGGTCCCTATTACATACAGCAGAGATGGAAAGGAAATGGCTGTTGTAGTAACTTTGAAAAATAAGGCTGGTAATTACGACTTAGTTAAACTTGAGTCTGGAGTTGAAAAACTAGGTGGAGAATTTTTAAATCTAGATGCTAAAGTAGCCAAACAATATGGTGTAGATGGTGGTGTAGTATTGAAAAAAATAAGTGGTGCTGGTGCATTAGCTACACAAACAAATATTAGAGAAAACTTTGTAATAATTAGAGTAAATGATACGGTGGTGAAGAGTTTAGATGACTTAAAAAATGTTGTGAATAAAAATAAGTCCTTGACATTTACAGGATTTTTTCCTGGATATGATGGCTTGTATGATTATCAAGTGAATTTAGATTAATTCAGTTGGCAGTTGGCAATTTGCAGTATTTAAAAAGCCAGTCTTCGTTTTAGGAAGACTGGCTTTTTTCATTTTACTAAGGAAAATTTATTAGTTTGAGTAAACTTTATAACCCCAAGCGGCAAGACTGTATTTAGATTGCTTATTCAGCTTCACCTCATTATTACTATTAAATATCTCCTTAAAGCTTCCATCTATTGCTACATCATCGAGCGTAAATTGTACCGCATCTTTACTTAAATTAAGCAATACCAAAACTATCTTTCCATTATTCTCTCTCACATAAGAAAGTACTTTTTCTTGCGCTCCTTCTGGGTGAAGTCTTTTTACGCTCCCAGCTCTTGCATCTAAAGCAGAGTTTGATTTTTTTAAAGAAGTAAGGGTTTTGTAAAATGCTGACTTTTGGTAAGTCCCATCCCACTCTATCACATCCTTTTCAAAAAACTTTAAGCGTTTTTTATTGGGTAATTCTTGCCCGCTGTAGATTAGCGGTACACCAGGGTAGGTAAAGCTAAAAACTGCCAAAGCATCTGCCATATTCCCATACTTTTCTACTTCAGTACCATTCCAGCTATTCTCATCATGATTGGATGTAAACCATAGAGGCAACGCTCCTTGAGCCAGCATTGCATTGTAATCGTGTAGCAAAGAATCCAATACAGCAAGTGGTAGCGTGTCTTTATAAAAGTCTTCCGTCTTGTGCATCCATTGCCAAGAATAAGCCGCATCAAAAACAGTCATATAATCTTTGTTCTCTGTAGGATCAAATTCTCCCAACCAAAATAGTTTTTTTGTCGGCTGCAAAGCGGTTCTTGCTTCTTGCCAAAAGTCTACTTCTACCCAAGCAGCCAGATCACACCTAAAGCCATCTATATCCGTTTCGGTGATCCAAAATTTCATTGCGTCTATCATTGCTTTCCTTAAAGCTGGATTACCATAATCAAGTTCTATAATATCATCCATACCACTTGCAATCTTAAAATCTTTCGATGCACTATCTTTTAAGTAATATTCAGGATGCTCTTTCGTCCATTTGTGATCCCAGCCAGTATGATTAGCGACCCAGTCTATAATTACTTTAAAACCCATCTTGTGGGCTTCTGTAACCAGCTTTTTAAAATCTTCCACGTTTCCAAATTCATTTGAAATAGAAGTATAATCTGCTGCAGCATATTGGCTACCAAGTGGTCCTTTTTTATTTTTTTCCGCAATTGGCGTCATTGGCATAAACCATAACGTTTCTACTCCCATTTCCTTTAATCGAGGTAGCTCCTTCGCAAACTCATTGATAGTTCCTGCCTGAGTATATTGTCTTAGGTTAACTTCATACACATTAGTGGTATTTATCCAATCTACTTGGTCATATTGATTCATCTTATCTATTTTTTGAGATACACTTTTCTTACCAGTTTCTTTACAGGCAGAGAAGGAAATTACAATTACAGCAAATATTATTTTCAGCAATGTTTTTTTCATACTTCGAACTTTAGTTTTTTAATTAAGTAATTGGCAAAAAAATGATGGTCTTACCGATGAACATTCTTCAACAATAACTATTATCAAATATAAGTAGTAATGTTTTGCCAATGAAATACAAGGAATGTATTTATGATTTGAGAATTAGGTAAATTTGCATCCGATGAAACAATTTGATATTCCCTTTACATATCGCAGCAACCTCATAAACGCCATAAAGGAAAAAAGGAAGCAGGATGATAAAATGAAAAAAGATTTTACCCCAACCGTCTTAGATTGTGGTACTGTTATCTTCTACCTTGCAAGACATTTTGGCTTTTGCTACGGCGTAGAGAATGCGATAGAGATTGCATTTAAAACAATAGCTGAAAATAAGGGTAAACGTATTTTTTTACTTAGTGAAATGATACACAATCCAAAGGTAAACGAAGACCTTCTAGCTCTAGGCGTTCAATTTTTACAAGATACAAAGGGAAAAAGCATTGTACCATTTGAGGATCTTACCTCGGATGACATTGTAATTACGCCAGCCTTTGGTACTACGACAGAAATAGAAAACATCTTAAAGGGCAAGGGAATTACCATAGAAAAATACGATACCACTTGCCCATTTGTAGAAAAAGTTTGGAAGCGTAGTGAGCAAATTGCCAAGAAAGATTATACCATTATCATACACGGCAAGCCCAGCCACGAAGAAACCAGAGCTACCTTTTCCCACGCAAAAGAAAATGCTCCTTCAATAGTTATTAATGATATCGAAGAAGCAGCGCTCTTGGCGAAATACATCAAGGGAGAAAAAGATATTGCTTTATTTGATGAAGATTTTAGCGGAAGATATTCAGAGAATTTTGATGCCAGAAGAGACTTACAAAGAATAGGTGTAGTAAATCAAACTACCATGCTTGCCAGCGAAACCCAAGCCATTGCTGAGTTTCTAAAAGATGCCATTGTAGAAAAATATAACCCCAATGATGTGAGCGAAGTCTTTGCGGATACGAGAGATACGCTTTGCTATGCAACCAATGATAATCAGTCTGCAGCATTTGGACTATTAGAGGAAGAGGCAGATTTTTCTATCGTTGTAGGTGGTTACAATAGCAGCAATACCACGCATCTTGTGGAATTGGCAGAGCAAAAGCTACCTACTTATTTTATAAATGATGCAACAAAAATAATTTCAAAAGACAGTATTGCCCATTTTGATATTCATCAGCAGATAGAATTAGAAACTAATAATTACTGGATAAGTTCTAGCCCTGCGAAAATCTTAATTACTAGTGGAGCAAGCTGCCCAGATGCAGTGGTAGAGGCGGTTTTAGAGAAATTACTTCTCTTGAGTGGTTCTACTGTTAGCATCCCTCAATTAGAGAAACAATTTCTATAATTCTATTCACTTTGTCTTTTCTAAAATCTTGTGAGCCAAGTCTTTTACAAAATGTAACTGCTCAGAAATACTAACCGAAGTGTTATCTAATAGTATAGCATCCTCGGCTTGCCGCAATGGGCTTACTTCTCTGTGGCTATCTATATAATCTCTTGATTCTAAATTTTTCTTTACATCCTCAATTTCTATGTTGGGATTTTTCTCAAACATTTCTTTAAATCTTCTTTTTACCCTTGTAGCAATATCTGCCGTCATAAATATCTTCAAGGCTGCTTCAGGAAACACGGTAGTACCTATATCTCTACCATCCATAACGATTCCTTTATCTTCTCCCATTGATTGCTGTTGCGCTACTGCAAATGTTCTCACTGCTGGGATTGCAGCAACATCACTCACTTTTTCTGCAATAATTAAATCTCTAATCACATACTCCACATTTTCTTCATTCAAGTATATTTCAGACTGACTTGTCTGTTCATTTACCTTAAAGCTTAGCGTTATTTGTTTTAAAGCATCATTTACCTCTTGCTCATTATCAAAATCTATATGTTCTCGTAAAAAATGAAGTGTAATGGCTCTGTACATAGCACCGCTGTCTACATATACATAGCCAAGGTCTTTCGCTAGTTGCCTAGCAAGCGTGCTTTTACCACAGCTACTCCATCCATCAATAGTAATGATTATTTTCTTTGCAGACATAGCGCAAAAGTGACTAGATTTTTTTGTAGTGCAAAGGGAAATATTGTTTTTCTTAGAAATAAAAACATATTATTTCTTCTCTCTACTTCCTTCATATAGCTCATACTGTAATAACCTACAATCAATCTTTCCATTAAAAAACTCTATCCTTCTTTTTGGTTTTAATCCGATTTTCTTGGCAAGTTCTAGGTTGCCGGTAAAAATATAACCCATATATCCCTTGCATTTCTGCTTTAAGAAATCACCAAGTTTTCCATAAGTAATTTCTAGCTCAGCTTCATCGCCAAGGCGTTCTCCATACTCGGGGTTAAACATCACTACACCTTTATTTTCTGTAGGTATTTCACAAAGTTCAAAATCGCAAACTTCTGTAGAAATAATATCTTCTACGCCGGCAAAACCAGCATTCACAAGGGTTATCTCTACGGCGTCTTCGCTTATATCACTGGCTAAAATCTTACAATTAGGATGTGCTGGCTGCACTGCTTGCTCTAAAATTTGATAATGTTTTTTGTAAATAGCATCATCATATCCCTTCAGATGCATAAAAGAATAGTTGCTCCTGAATAAGCCAGGTCGCCTACCAGTAGCCATCATAGCAGCTTCAATGGCAAGTGTACCAGAACCACACATCGGATTCACGAAAGCGGATTGCAAATCCCAGCCTGTTGCATACACGGTGGCAGCAGCAAGCGATTCTAGCATTGGAGCTTTACCAGGAATTTTTCTGTAGCCGTGCTTACTCAATGTTTCTCCCGAGGTATCTATAAATATCTCGGCAATATCTTCCTTCCAATATAAATGAATAACAAGCCCAGTAAGTGAGGACCCAGAATCTGGTCGCTCTCCCTGCTGCTCTCTAAATCGATCTACAATAGCATCCTTCAATCGCACATTGGCAAATAAATTATTGTCAATCGTATCGTTTGTAACGTTACTAGTAATAGAAAACAAGGAAGCCATTGGAATAATATCTTCCCAAGGCATAGCCAATGCCTCTTTATACAAATCATCCGCATTGTGGGCAGTAAAACTTGCGATGGAATAATGTACTTGGCTGGCACATCTAAGGTTTAGATTTAGTTTAATACAATCCTCTAAACTGCCTACTAGCTGTATGCCAGTCTTAAAAACTTTTTCTGGGATAAATCCTAGCGCCTCTACTTCTTGCTGTAAATAAGGCGATAACCTGTTGCTGCAGGTAATTATTATAGTCGATTCTGCAGGTATGCTCATATATAAAATAAAAACTTAAATAAAATTATTCGTCTGGTTCGTACTCAAATACAAGTACGGCATTCTTGCTAAGGTCGGCACTACTTCTCAATTCGTAACGTTTTTTTCCAGCAGTCACAACTATTAGTGCAGTATTGGGTGCAATGCTACCAAGATTATCTGCAAATAACACAATTTCGTGCTTCGATACATTCTCCTCTAATCTTATTTTTACTTCAATTGGATTCGTGGTAAGGCGCTGCTTATTCACTATCATTTTACCATTATAAAAAACAGTAACTGTATCGCCATCTACTACGCCATTGTCATAAAGTTTGAGGATTATATCTTTTACATTTACTGTTATCCTACCTTGCTCTACTTTCTTTCTTTCTGCAATAATTGCTGGCAGAGGATCAGGTTCTCTTAAAGTAACCTTCGGTTGCTCAGGCTTTGTATTTCTTATAGCAGGTGGCGATGTTGGCTTAGGCGTAGGCTTTACAGCAGCTGGTGGCTTTTGTTCTGACTTTGGCGAAGGGGTCGGCTTGGGGTTTGGTTTTACAATGGGAGGCTTGTAGGTAGATTGTGGAGTATCTTCAATCGCGTCAGGGTCAGAACCTTCGTCAAAATCGTCTAGGACTTTTGATTTGGGGGTATAACAAGCCCCATTTGTACCAGGTACTCTGTTGGGGCTTTTACTTACTCGCCTCATCTTAATATATTGTCCTTCTGCTAGCCCTTCAAAATCATATGCACCAGTAAGAATTCTACCTTCTAAAAACAATTCGCCTTTTTCTACTTTTATCCTCAAGCCGATTCTCATCAAAACGTGACTAAAACTTTTCGCTATAAATCCGGTTCCATTAATCATCAAGAATCCATCTTCATATTTTCCAATATAATATGCTTTACAAAAATCCCTAAGATTACTTACGGAGTGATCATAGGTGTAACCGCAAATCTCAGTTCCAGATTGTGTAAGGTTAAGTTGAAAAAATTCCCGTTTGGTCTGCCCTTCCCAAGTTCCTGTGATATTTTGTGCAGAAAGCTGATTCACAATACAGAAGACAAAAATTAAACAAATAGAAAGCAAATATCTTTTCATAAATTCTCGATGAGTTTATTTTTGTAATGTTGTTGCAATGATGCACATTCAATTACATAGGCAAAAATAAATTTTTTATTGCTTGCACATTTACCTTAAATAAAAAATAACTTTTTATAAGCAAAACGAAAAAGCGAGTAGCATAGCGGCAGTTCGTATCTTTAAGAAAACCTGTAATTAATAATGAAGCAAAAACCTTCTATTTCAATTCTTCTATTATTGCTTTTAACCGTTAGTGTATTTTTCAATTTTACCTTATACCAAGATCAGAAAACAGCTAAGGATAAGATCGAGAAATTCTTGCCTGCTGCTGTCCAAGTAGAGAATGAACTATTAATGCTCAGAAACAATAACAAGGAACTGATGAACCAACTTAGTATTCTGCAATTGCAAATGGATAGTAGTAAGAAAAAAGCGGGGAATTATACAGCGATAGCACCTTTAATTATAACACCGCAGCCAGAAGTATTGCCATCTGTAAATCCTGCTGTAGTAATGCCAGGTAGTCAGCAGGGAGATTATAGGGATTTGCAGAAGCCGAAGGGGAAGCAATAAAAAAGCCTTCAAAAAATTGAAGGCTTCTAAAAATATATTTCTATTAAAATTAGATTCTAAAGTGAGCGAAGGCTTTATTAGCCTCAGCCATACGATGGGTATCTTCTTTTTTCTTGTAAGAAGCTCCTTCACCTTTGCTAGCAGCAACGATTTCGTTAGCTAACTTATCAGCCATACTCTTACCATTTCTATCACGGCTGTATTTTACCATCCATTTGATAGAAAGAGAAGTCTTACGATCTGCTCTTACCTCTGCAGGAATCTGGAAAGTAGCACCACCTATACGGCGACTTCTTACTTCCACACCAGGAGTAATGTTGTTCAATGCTTTCTTCCATACTTCGTAACCTTCCTCACCAGTAATCTTAGTTACTTTATCTAAAGCATCATAGAATATAGTGTAAGCGCCACTTTTCTTTCCTTCCCACATTAAGTTGTTTACAAATCTTGTAACCAATTTATCATTGAATTTAGGATCTGGAGCTAGAGGAATCTTTTTCGGTTGTGTTTTACGCATTGTTTATTATTTATCGTCGGTACTTAACCGACTTCAAGTTTACTTTAATTATTTTTTCTAAAATTACTTAGCACGCTTTGTACCGTACTTACTACGAGATTGCTTACGGTCTTTTACACCAGCAGTATCTAGGCTACCACGTACGATGTGGTATCTTACACCTGGCAAATCTTTCACCCTACCTCCACGTATCAAAACGATACTATGTTCTTGTAAGTTGTGACCTTCTCCTGGGATATAAGCAATAACCTCGATCTTATTGGTAAGACGAACTTTTGCTACTTTACGCAAAGCCGAGTTTGGCTTCTTTGGTGTAGTGGTATATACACGAGTACATACACCTCTACGCTGAGGGCAAGCATCTAGTGCTCTAGACTTACTCTTAGTTTTAATAACTTCTCTTCCTTTACGTACTAATTGATTGATAGTTGGCATTGATATATAACCTTTTTTTTAGGACGGCAAAGGTAAGGGAAAACCTTTTAGAAAAATTGCCTTGATTAAAATAATTATTGTTTTTTTTTAGTAAATCTAGTTTCTATTGACATTCCAGGTTAAAAATTATAGATATTCTGATCTTATTTGACCCATAAACGAGTAATTAGTCAATCTTCATCATCCATTCTTTCTCATCTGCAACCTTACCGTACCTAATGTCATTTAACGCTTTTTTTACCGTTGGTGCCACTGTCCAGCTATCTACATCGAAAGTCATTGTGTACTCCCTGTACCTCAATTCTTTAATCATTGAGATTGTAGCTGCCGTACCAGAGCCAAAAACTTCTCTAAGCGTTCCTGCTTTGTGCGCATCTATAATTTCGTCTATTGTAATTCTTCTTTCTACTGTCTCGAGGCCAGCATCTGCCAATAACTCTAATACACTTGCTCTTGTAACGCCAGCCAAGATGGTACCTAGCTCAAGCGAAGGAGTAATAGCTTGGTTGCCAATTATAAAAAATACATTCATTGTACCGCATTCCTGTACATACTTATGCTCAAAGGCATCCGTCCAAAGTACTTGGTCGTACCCTATTTTCTTTGCCTCAGCAGTGGCAAACATCGCTCCTGCATAGTTACCAGCAGCTTTTGCATAGCCAATACCACCTGGTACAGCACGTACATAATGTTCTTCTACATATATGCGCATTGGCGTATTATAATACGGACCAGTAGGGCTGAGAATAATCATAAACTTATAGCTATCACTTGGCTTCACTCCTATTACAGGATCGGTGCTAAACATAAATGGCCTAATGTATAAAGAGTGGTCTTCCATTGCTGGCACCCAATTCTTTTCCAATTCTAAAATGGCCTTCATTCCACCCATAAAGATTTCTTCTGGAACGGTCGGCATAGCCATACGCTCTGCAGAAAGATTGAATCTGATAAAGTTGTCGAAAGGTCTGAAAACACTTACTTCACCATCTTCGCCACGGTATGCCTTTACACCTTCAAAAATACTCTGTCCGTAATGAATGGCGGCAAGTGAAGGCTCAATCTGTAAAGGCTGATAAGGTTTTATCTCCGGCGTTTGCCAAGCTCCATCTACATAGTCGCACTCAAGCATATAATCAGAAAAAACTTTACCGAATGGTATGTTGTCTAATTTTAGGGTTTCCAATTTTGATTTAATAATGGGGGTAATTTTAATGTCGGTGGCTGCAATCATAATCGTTAATTTTACTGCAAAGAAACAAAAAATAAACCGCATTATATTTAAGCAATAATTATGGCGTTAAATGATATTAGTCTTACGGCAAATAATATAGAAAAACTTTATGGCACAGTATTATTAGCTACTGATGATAAGGGACTTGTGAAAAAAAAGCAAGGAGCTACAGCTGGGACAATAAAAATTCTTGGAACTAACTTAAAATCCGTTGTTATTCTCGTAAATCAGCCTGCGGCAAATACTTTACTTGATGAGGAATTAGATTTCCTTTCCGCTATCCTTTCTGCCTGTGGATACACGCTTGCAGATGTAGCCATTGTAAACTGTGTAGATAAAAAAGCAGAACTTTTTGATGAGTTAAAAGGTAGCCTTACGATAAAAAGTATGATTTTCTTTGATGTAAATATGAGTAGTGTGGGTCTACCTTTAAATATACCCAACTACCAAGTACAGGCTTATGACAATTTAAAACTATTGGCTGCGCCAGATTTGCTTACCATAAAAAATAATAAGACGGAGAAGAATGGACTTTGGTTAAGTTTGAAAAAATTGTTTGAAATAAAATAGAATGGTTAATCAATTAGTGTTTGCGACACACAATGACAATAAAGTAAAAGAGCTGAATCATATTTTACCAGCCAGTATCAATATTGTTTCCCTCAAAGAAATAGGCTGGGATAAGGAGATAGAAGAGCCGCACTTCACGCTAGAGGACAATGCCAAGGAAAAAGCAATGGTATTGCATAAAGCGCTAGGCGATGCCTGCTTTGCAGAAGATAGTGGGCTTTTTATAGATGGCTTAGATGGTGCTCCGGGTGTATTCAGTGCTAGGTATGCTGCAAAAAATAATGTGGAGTTTGACAATATGGATTTTGTTTTACAACAAATGATAGGTAAAGTAGAAAGAACAGCCCATTTTAAAACAGTAATTTGCTTTGCAGAAAATAATACTTACCACTATTTTACTGGTATTTGCGAAGGGCAAATAATGGTGAGCAAAATAGGTAGTGGAGGCTTTGGCTATGATCCTATTTTTATGCCAACTGGAGCCAATAAAACTTTTGGAGAAATGACTATGGAAGAAAAAAATAAATACAGTCATCGAAAAAAAGCAACCGATTTATTCATTACATTTTTAGAAGCACGATATGGCACGAATTAAAATAAATTTTCCAGAAAAGATAAGCGCAAGTATTGCCATTGCAACTAGGATCACAGATCATAATTATGGGAACCACGTAGGTAATGATGCAGTGGTGAGTCTATTGCACGAAGCAAGGGTGCAGTGGCTAGCTCTTCATCATTTTACAGAGTTTAATGCTGGTGGCAGCAGCTTAATTATGGGGCATCTTGCCGTGGAATACAAGAAGCAAATCATTTATCCCTGCCCGCTAACTATTGATATTGCGATAGGTGACGTAACAGCTGTAAGCTTTGAGCTATTGTACTGCATAAAGAATAACGAAGGAGAAGTGATGGTAAAGGCCTGTACTGGATTAGTTTGTTTTAATTATAAGGAGAATAAGGTGCAGGCTATTCCTGAGGGATTGTTAGCCAGTCTAAATGCTTAAGAAAGTTTATTAATTGCTTTCATAATCAATTCACAAGCCGTATTTACTTTTGCCACGCTAATATTTAATGGCGGCGCTATTCTCAATGCGTTATCTGCAAATAAAAACCAATCTGTGAATACACCTAGCTCCTCTGCTGGTCCGGTCACCAATTCATCAATGATAAGTTTATTAGTTGTGTAATCTTTAAAATGCACAGCAATCATTAGCCCTACTGCATTTACCTTTTCAATCTTAGGATGCTTTAGTTTATCTAAAAAGATTTTTGACTTTTCATTGACTTCATCAAAGGAAATTTCTTTTTGTAATACCTCAAATGCAGCGAGACCTGCGGCGCAGCATACAGGATGCCCACCAAATGTATTGATATGACCTAACACGGGATTATCAGCTAACAAAGCCATTAATTTTTTATCTGCTATAAATGCCCCAAGAGGCATACCACCACCTAGAGCTTTACCTAGAAGTAAAATATCTGGAACAATGTCAAATTGTGTGAATGCCCAAAGCGTTCCGTTTCTCCCAAAGCCGCACTGTATCTCATCTAAGATAAGTAGTGCGCAGACTTCCGCACATTTATTTCGTAGGGCTTTCATCCAAGCATCGTCTGGCCTATTTACCCCAGCTTCTGCTTGTATTGTCTCTGCAATTACGCAGGCGGTTTTGCCCGTAATCTGGTTGAGGTCTTCATAACTATTATACCTTAATTGTAAAATATCTGGTAGTAAAGGTCGGAAAGCCTGTTGCCAATACTCACTGCCCATTACGCTTAGCGCACCTTGTGTGCTACCATGGTAAGAATTTTTAAAAGAAATAATTTGTGATCGACCAGTAGCTCTTTTGGCTAGCTTCATAGCACCTTCTGTAGCTTCTGAACCGCTTGCTGTAAAAAATACATTATTCAGTGAATCTGGAAGTGCATCAGCTAAAGCCTTTGCATACTGTACTTGCGGGCTTTGTACTAGCTCGCCACACACCATTATATGCAAGTAATTGTCTGCTTGGTTTTTAATCGCTTCTACCACTTTTGGATGCCTATGGCCCACATTACATACACTTATTCCTCCAATTAGATCTATATATTCTTTTCCGCTCTCGTCATACAACATAGAACCTTCTGCTTTTATAATATTTAAAGCAAGTGGTGCTGGCGAAGTTTGTGCTAGGTGTTTATAAAAAAGTTGTCGGGTATTCATTTTGAGTGAGCTGTTGAGCAAGCAAAGTTAAAACGTTTAGACGATTAGAAGTTTAGACGGTTAGAGGTTACTTTATACTTAAGAATAATTATTAAGATTGAAAGCTATTACCCTATGCCCCTTCTCTGCAACACTGTATCGCCGTGTGGAAATTTTCTACACGCAGCGAAGCTGCGATAACAGCGATAACAGCGATAACAGTGGTACAGCGAAGAAATTAATACTAAAATTTATAACTATACCCTACCCTAAAAACCTGTGTTTCGTTATAATCAATGCTGCTTAGCTTAAACCCATTGCCCACTAAATTCTTCTCAATACGAAGCGTATTAAAAATATCAGTAGCATTGAAAAATAATTCTCCCTTACCATTTTGGATTTGCTTCTTTGCACCCATATCTACTGAAAACCTTGTGCCTATTTTCCCTTGTGGAATAATATCTGGTGCTAAGTAAATACTGGTAATTTGAAATTCTACCTTCTTAGGCAGACGAAATATTCCATTCACTTTTATATTACCAGATGTAAAGTTTTGCTTATCCGCAGTGAAAAGCGATGGTACAGGATAAAGATTATTTACAGTAAACGCATCAATGATATTATGGTACACATTTACATTCGTATTGAATGAAAATACTTTTGTAAAATCATACTGCCAAAGTAGCTCTACACCTGTATTACTGCTATGTCCAGCATTTTGGAATACGTTGTATATAATAGTACTCGGTGGCACTTGCGTTCCTATTCTTGTAATAGTTCCTTGCGTGCTGCGATGGTAAGCCGCAGAA
>JBBRHK010000002.1:0-33167 GCA_038222815.1 Chitinophagales bacterium | reverse complement strand
TAGAGACAACAGTTTTCTTTTCTGTAGAGCCTCTGCAATGCTGTTGAACTGGTTGATGAGTGCTTTGTCTTGTATGTTTCTGCCGCTAATTTAGAGTTAGGAGAATATTTTGATAAAGCTCAATCAAATAAAAATGTGCTTTCCGTTTTTTTAATATGGACATTATTTATTTAGCCACTTTAATTTATTCCAAGCCCGTTCACAAATCAATGGGCAGATTACAGCCAACAGAAACTCCATAAAGAATACATCAATAAAGAAATAGGTACTCAAGAAAATGATTACCGCAGCAATGATGAGTACCTTGTCGTATCGTTTTGTAAAAAAGCCTATCAAAAAAATACCTTCAAACAAAAAAACAATTTTCGCAGATAGATTCACTAAGAAGGGGTGTAACAAAAACCACCGATAAAGTGATGACATCATAGTAGACTCATTATGATACAAGTATTCTATTATATTGCCTTGAAAGAACACATAGCCACTGTCCCAGTCAAAGAAAGCGCCATTAATGAGTTTCATCAAAAAGACATTGCTGTAAATGAAGCAAACGTAGTAGCGCATTAGTTTCCAACTAAGTGCAAAATGTTCCTCTCTCCTTGAGCAAAATGCAAATAGAATAATACTGAAAGCTGCCATATAATGCATACTATGGCAGGCATAAATATTTATTATAATGGAGTAAGTGCAATAGCCAATGGCGAATAGCCAAGCTAGGATTGTTTTTCTGGGGAACAGTATTAGACCTAGTCCGCTTCCGAGAAAGACTATAGTAAATATAATGCCTACTATTGTTGAGTGTACAAGGATCTCTGAAATCCCTGATATTTTTATCATCCAATAGCTAAAATCTGCATCCATTTTAAATAGAACTGGTTGCTGAAGTTGGGATAATGAAAGCCCTGCAGACATCCGCCATATTACGAATAGTAATGCCATCCCTACGGTGACACGAGTGATAATATTTCTATTTAATTGGTAGGTTGTTGGAATCATTGCGTAAATACTAATTGCCTATCTATTACACTCATATTTAAGGCGTCGTCATAACTCACAGTAATATTGTACAGCTTTAGGGAATCAAAATTATGTACAAGATTTGCCTTGATATATTTTTTCAACCAAGCAGGGTAAGCTTTCACATCCGAATTTTTTATGGTAAGCTGCTCAGCGGCGTAATCTCCATTAAGGCCAAATTTTGTAAGTGTTTTGTTTACTCGATCATAGACTGGTATGACGGTAGAAGAGTCTTTCAGTTTTAAATATTCTCGAGCGGTGTAAGTAATCATCAATCTACTAAAATCATTAAAGGTATGCGGTTGCTGAAGTAATGTATTGTCACAATAAATTTCTGTAATGCTAAATATTTTTGGTTGAGTTACGGAGTTAGAATACATACTCCAATTGTAGAAAGGTGTTATCTGAAATGATTTCAAAATTGTGATAACACATATAACTAAATATAGGATTGTTCCATAAAAAAGAAACTTTGCCTTTTTGAACAGTTCGTATAAAAAAGTTTGTCTGAAGTTCATCGCTGTAAAGATACTATTTGCATTATGGCAAATGTCGGCAAATGAGGTTTGTCTTAATTGGAGGGACCTCGAATAGGGGCATTGCATGTTATGAAGCAAAATAGGGTTTCTAAATTGAGAGAGCGGGATCTTCCGGCATTACTATTATAATATGACAGCTATTCTGCTTTTTTGGATTGGCAAAAACAGCTCAACGCTAGTGGAGGTGGAGTGTAGGGCTGATTTAGCGGATATGCTGCTCTACGCCTAAAAAAAATACGGCAAATTATTCTCACAAGCAATTTGAGTACTTATAAATTTCCAGTAGAAAATCACCTTTATATGGGATTGTGTTCAGTTGTTTTTATCTGCACTTTTGTACTACAAATAAGCTTGTATTATGAAATCAAATGTTTCATTGTTTGCTTACCTGCTGGTCTGCGTTTTCTGGCTGTAACAGATAGTGTCTATTTTTTTACAGGGGTAAGAGGGCTCGTATAACATCGCGATAATAGTATAGTTGAATTTGTAAACACTTTGGATAATGTTTCTACTGATAGTGAATTGAGAAGGTTACGTTACCGTATTTCTATAGCGGGATTTAATCTAGGGTCTATTTTTAAGCAGCCGATCTCCTTATTTTCAAAACTAGGATACTGTAGCAAAATATGTACTCCAAGTTTTAAAACAGAGATAGTTGAAGAGTTAAAATAAATTGTAAACCAAAAAAATAAAAAAATGATGAAGTTAATATATGCTTGTTTCCTAGTTTTAATATCTACTACAATAGGCGCACAGCCTATTACAGAGGGTAAGTTTGGGTTTGCTTTATTAGAAACCCAACAAGTGTTGCAATTACAAAATGGTAATGGACGACTTGTGACGGATGCTACTTGCGCCGCAAACATTGCTACTTGCGCTCATCAACTTTGGCTCGTAAAAAAAGTGCCAGGTCGTGCTGATTGTTATACTTTACAGTCTGCAAAAAACAGTAAGTATTTAACCTGGTCTATTTATACCCAGCAAAAACTGGGAGAAGCAAATGGTGATGTACAATTACAGAATAGAATTACAGAAGAGACTGGTAAACAAACACAAGAGTTTCTAATATATGAAGCGCCGGGCGGCGTAACTATAAGGGCTGCGCTAACAGATCCGAGATTTGCGACAAATAATAATTTTTTGATAGCAGTAAATAACTTTGACGCTACAGCTAAAGGTGCCGCTGTGGGCATTGATAATAAGACATTAAATATAGATCGATTTAGCACCAGCAAAAATGCGGTGTGGAAAGTCATTTCTACTTTAAACGTAAATAATCCTGGTATTAAAACAGTAGTAAAGCCTACTGGGAATATTGGCACTAAGCTGGCAGTAAGCCCAAATAAATTGGAAGTAGATATAAGGACTGGTGCTGATAACCTAGAGCAAAGATCTTTTCAAAAGCCAGCTGCAATTATAGTAAAACTTCGCAATAAGCCTGACGTAGTGGTAGATAATATCAATAAGAATCAAGACTGGGCAAATGGAAGTAATCATAGGGTAATTGTTCCCTTGCCTGCAGATGTTACAATAGATGACCTTGTGTCGCTAGAGCTAAATAGAAAGGGTTATGGAAGTTACAATAATGTAGATGGTGCTGGTGCCGATAACTGGAAAGTAGATAGGATTACTGCAAATGCTGTAATTAAAACTGCTGGTCTTTTAAAAAGAACCCTTGTTTTAGATAAGGCATCAGAAAGAAGGGGTGGGCATTTGTTTAGATTCGTATACGAAAATAGAAGTTCTGAAGCGAATGCCGGCTCTAGTCTTGTACTGCCGCTTGCAATTGTTACTGCAGCGGCTGTAGATCCAAATACAACAGTGTCATTAAACATAACGATAAAAGCAGAAATAGGTACCGGTGGTGATAACCTAGAGGGTGGCGATAATAATAATATTGACTTGTTTATTTACTTTAAAAATACAGCGCAACCTCTTGTAATTAGAAATCTAAATAACAAAAGAAAATTAGCTAACTTTTCTAATTCAGTATTTACTAAAACAATACCTAGCAGTACTCAATACAACATCAATGATATTGAAAAGGTAATCGTTGCTCACACAGGAGGTGGTGGTATAGCTGCTGATAACTGGTACCTAGATAAATTTAAACTTACGGCCACAAAAGGAGCAGAAACTAAAATTATAATTGACGAACTCAAAGCGCCGATTCACTATTTTACTGGAGATACTAGGAGGAAGACTTTTAATATGCAATAATAATTTCCTTAGCCTAGAATATTTTGGTAGCCACTGTATTAGTTTTGCTTGGATAGACTTGAGCTTTTTTATGTCTACAGCGGTCCCGCTCTTCAAGGTGTTAGCGCATCGCACCTCGAAGTTTAGATAATTAAACTCTCCGACTTGCCCAAGATTTTCCCTTGGCAAAAAGATATGTCGTCTCTCCTAGCCCACGCAGCAACTGCACCGCAGCGCTAGCAGAAGTGAAGGGTATGGCTTGATGATGACTCATCTAGTTTTCTCTTTTCAGCAAGGTTGCCATAGAATGACAATAGGTCCGACGAAAATATTACTCAATGAATTTTCAAGGGTTTCATCTTTTAAGTAATCCTTTATTGTAACTTGACGTAGACCTTGGGAAGTTATAGCGATAGGTAGGCAACGTCCCTCTGGGAGACGTTGCTGGGAATGAAAAACCAATTATTTATTCACAATTATCTTTCCGGTGGTTTTGTTGCCGTTTTTAAAGTCAATTAATTGTATAAAATATAATCCGTTTTGAAAATTACTTAAATCTATTGGGATGTTATTAGACCCCCTAATAACTTTTACGGTTGCAGTATATGCAACTCTACCTGTAATATCTACAATTCTCAAAACAGTCATCATATCATTTGCAGAATACAACTTAATATCTGCAAAGTTTTTTGCCGGGTTAGGTATGATTTTGCCAATGGTAAATTCAGAGAGTTTGTCTGAAGGTAGCCTTACTACCCTTACATCACTTAAAGCAAAGTGTGCATCTTGGTCAACTAATTTTAATCGGTAATAGAGTTTGTCTAATTTAGGAAATCCTACGTCATTAATTGAGTAATATTTATCAGTAATGCTATTACCTGCTCCTGTTAGGATGGCTATTTTTTCAAAATTAGTTCCATCAATACTTCTTTCAACTTCAAATTGCTTGTTATTTATTTCTGACGCTGTCACCCAAGTTAATTTTATTTTTTCCTGCTCATAAATCGCACTAAAGCTTTTAAGTATTATAGGCAAGACACAATTCAATGTAGCGTTAATCTGAATCGTATCATTGCAGCCAGGATATATTTCTTTGATGGCATAATAGGTGCCTGTAGTTGTGGCCTGTGTAACACTAGACCAGCTACTATTAAAAAATTGGTTGTAACCAGGGCGAAATGGTAAGATCTTAGTAAAAAACTGATAAGGTGAACAGTCTGTAAAAGTTGTGTCTGCAATGGGAACACAAGGAGGCACAAGCACCGTTAACACACTTGGCCCCTGTATAGGACATCCAAATGCATCTAGACCACTTGGACTGCTTACTGTAGATCTGCCTGCTTTACTCGTTTGACCCGAAAAAGTTGCGTATGCTAAATTTCTTACGCTATTTGTACATTTGAAGACGGAACAATCGTCAGTAATTTTCACCCTAAATTTAAATGTAGATATGCTATCAGTTGCAGCCGTAATGCCCAATAGACCACCTTTAGTACTATTTGCACCTGCACCTAATCGTACCTTTAAATAATTTCCAGCAGCAGAAAATTCCGCCTGATCATCACCTGCAGCATCAGTCTTAGCACCCATATTCGGACCTGTTGTTACGACTATACTATTAGGAACATAATTAATAGCCCCGTAGAGGCTGTCAATAACAATCAAGCTATCTGATGGGTCAGTACCTTTATTAACGACCTTCAATGTGTATTCAATAATGTCGCCTAATTGTGCAGGGTTATTTCCGCTAATGTTAGTGAAGGTTTTAGTTACTTGCACATCAGGTTCAAAAACATCAATTGCTGTAGAAATTAAAAAAGGTGCGTACACATCGCCAGATGATGTCATTCTTAAAGTGGCTGTGCTTGCTCCATTAGGTAAGAAATTATAGGTGGTATTATTTGGTACAAAAATATCAAGGTTTACACCTAATGTATTGGGTGAAGATGGGGTGCGAACAATCTCCGCAGTATTGTTATTGATGGTACTATTAAAGGAGTTATTTGCTGGATGTTTGGTGTCGGTCACAGATAAAAAACCAAATGCTGGGTTGCCGTTAAACTTTAAACTATCTCCAAGCGTTCCCCTGTCTCCTTCAAAAGAATATACCCCTAACTTAAGATTTACTGCTGCTGGTGCAGGTGGAGTAAAAAATCCTGAAATTGGAATATTTTGTGGATTGGCTGCATTGATGGAAGACAACCCTCTGAACATAGTTAAATTCCGCAAAGGCAATAGAGGGTCACCGTAAATTACTACAAGGCTCCATCCTCCACACAAATTAGCAGCATTGTTATTATTAACTATATCAGCCATCCAGTAGGTACCTGAACCACCTTGTCTTACAAGATTAGTAACATCTTTGTAGCAATAATAACCTGAAAAAGGTATCGTGGCATCAGTTTTTAAATCTGCCTTCAAGCCTGTATATCCTCCTGCAGGTGTTTTAAAATATACTGAATCACGCTTGGCAAAATTGCTGGTAGACGATAAAATATCTCCTCCCCAAACCAATTCGGCATATATAACCCCGCAGCCACCTGTACTTCCCAAAGTAAGATTTGCATTTGTTCTGCTAAATCTGATTACTGGATCAGTGGGATCAGCGATATTATTGTAGACCATAGTAAGGCCATTATTATTAAAGGTGTTCCCACTCCCATTTCCAGTTGGCGAAACGGCTGCTAATGCTGTAGTACAAGTAGCACCACCGTTACAGGTAAGGTTTGAGTTTCCGGCAAAGGTAACATCGCCACGCTGTGTAACCTGCTTGTAGACGGTAAATGGAGTTATTGATTGTGAATAACCATAAATAGAAATCATCAATAAACAGATAGTTAATATACTTCGCATAATAGACTGTTGAGTTTATTATAAAATTAGATAACGAAATAGTCTAGTTTGTAGATATTAGACGAGTTGGCGAAAATATAGGTTAGGGAGGGACTTTTTAAAGTTTAGTGATTTACATTGGAATACAATGAACTGAGTTATTTGACCAGTTTTTTGCAGTTGTTTGTGAAATGTGAAAGCTGCCTGCAGCAGATTGCTAAGGATTTCTGTTTCAAAACATATTTAGTAAAGTGTATTGAATGTTTATAGAGATTAACACTGATTAAAATAGTTTAGGATGAGAAACTTAACTTTAAAAAGGTTGGGTTATCTCTCCGCAAACCTTCAAAAAATAGAAATTTTTGCAAGAGTTTAGTTGGCAGTGATAATTGCTAATAAAAATATTATGCAACTGCAGAGCAGGGGAAGGATGAGTGAGTGATCGAAGTACAGAAGTAAGTACACAGCCAAATTAACCCTAGGTGTTTGCTGGCAGTGCTGCTGATTTAAAATTTATTTGCCACAATCAAAAACTTTGTGCTTACATTTAATTCAAGTCCAAAATGTAATCGATGAATAATTTAAATGCTAAATATAGCTGCCTAATTGTAGATGATAATAAAGTGGCAAGATTGTTATTGACTCAGCTAATTGGTCAAATTCCAACTCTTTCCTTGGAGGGTCAGTGCGCTAATGCGATGGAAGCCAGCTCATTTTTTGCTAAGGATAATGTAGACATTTTATTTCTCGATATAGAAATGCCAGAGGTAAATGGGTTTGAGCTATTGAAGTCTTTAAGGGTGAGGCCCGTTACGATTTTGACCTCGGCTAATAAGGGTTATGCAGAAGAGGCCTTTACACTTAATGTGGCCGATTATATTGTAAAGCCAGTAACGCTACCTCGACTGATGATGGCCGTACAAAGATCAATAGAGCTAGTGAACCAAACCGATAGCGAGGTAAAAGAAATAGAAAAAAACTATGTATTTATTAAGGAGAATAAAATTTTAAAAAAATTGCTATTGTCGGATATTTATATTTTTGAGTCGAAGGGAGATTATGTAAAAATACATTTGGCTGATAAATACCACATTGTGCATTCAACGCTTAAGGTATTGGAGGAACGGCTGCCAGCCCGATTCATTAAGGTGCATCGTTCCTATATTGTAGCCATAGATAAAATAGATTATATGGAAGACAATGTTCTTTATCTAAACAATATCCCTGTGCCTGTATCGGAGTCTTGCAAGAATGATTTAATAACTGCGATGAATCTTCTTTAGAAAAAAATCAATGAAAAAATCAGTTAGCTTTTTTGTATTTATTGTGTCTTTAGCGGTGGGGTTGATGGCTCTTATTGTAGGTACACAAATAGTTACACTCCAGTCTTTATCTAGGCTTCAGGGTGGCAGCGACAAAGCTACTCAGACCTTTGGCATCAATAATAAATTGGAAGGCTTGGTAAATCTTGTTTTTGAATTGGAAAATAGAGTAGTGCTTTCTTCTGAGGAGGACTTGATGGCGAACGAAAAAAATATTTCGGATTCGCTACAGCTTATGCTCAATAGAGTAGGGGTATTTTCTGAGATGCAGCAGGAAGATGCCGCTTCTGATGGCTTACAAGAACTCAAGAAAATTGTGCAGCAGCAGGTAGATTCGTCTTTATTAATCATTAATGTTTCTAAAAAGAAAAATAGAAGTCTTCTTCAAAAGTCACAACTAGATTTTAGCACCCATCATTATGGAGATAGCATCTATAGCAAAGCACTTGATTTTCAGAATGGTTTGGAGACATCGCTAGGTACCGTAATCCTTAGCAACGGTAGCGCTACAAAACAGTTAGCTAATCTTAATAAATTATTAGCGATAGTTTCTGTGGTGGCTATTCTTCTACTAGTAACTATAATACTTCGACGACAAAGAAAGCAGCTTTTGCTAATAGAAGAACTTAGGCAAGCTGAAGAAGCAGCAAGAAAAGCCGGACTAGTAAAAGACCAGTTTTTGGCCAATATGAGCCATGAGTTAAGAACGCCGCTCAATGCAATAAAAGGATTTACTAATCTGATGTATAAAACACCGTTAGATGATACACAGCAAAAATATACACAGATAATTTCTGGGGCAAGTGATAACCTTTTGCAGATTGTGAATGAAGTATTGGACTTTGCTAAAATAGAAGCTGGTGCAATGGCAATAAAGCCAGTAAATTTTAGTTTACAAAGGGAGATAACCGCTGTAGCTGAAATGTTTGAAGTGCTAGCAGAAGAGAAGAATATAAGCCTGCGGAGTTTTTATGACAAAGAGATTTCTGGGTGGTTAATTGGTGATCCCATTAGGCTACACCAGGTTTTAGTAAATCTAGTAGGAAATGCAATAAAGTTTACTGAAAATGGTAGCGTTAGCATCATTTGCAAATTGCTGCAAAAATTCGAAGATCGCTCACTAGTGCAAATTCAGGTAACTGACACGGGCATTGGTATGTCAGAAATGGATTTGCAGAATATCTTTAGTCGGTTTGAGCAAGCAGACAATTCGCTAACAAGAAAATATGGCGGAACAGGATTGGGGTTAGCGATTGTGAAAAAGACAGTATTGCTTATGCAAGGAGAGATTAGTGTAGAAAGCAAAATGGGTCAAGGGTCTAGCTTTAGCATCAATCTAAATTTTCAGCATGCTAGCGGAGAAGAAATTCAGCCGATGGCTACTACAGAGCCTGTAGATTATATGTTTGGTAATGAAGCAAATATCTTGGTAATAGAGGATAATAAAATAAACAGCCTATTAGTAGAGAGTATTTTGCGGAATTATAATTTGAAAATTATAACCGCAAGTGATGGAAAGGAAGGAATAGAAAAGTTTCTACTGCATAATATTGATTTAGTTTTAATGGATATACAGATGCCAGTGATGGATGGTATAGAGGCTGCTAGTATATTAAGATTTCAGCATAAAACCTCTGTACCCATTTTGGCAATGACCGCTCATGTTATGGAGAGTGAAAAAAAGAAATGCATAGAAGCAGGTATGAATGATTATTTGGTAAAGCCGCTTGAAGAGCATCTATTGATGGCTACAATTAAGAAATACATTGGCTTAGATGCTGCTGAAAAAGTAAGGAAAGATTGCCAAAAGCTTGGTTCAGAATTTGACGGTTTTGAATATCTAAGAAGTATCTGCGATAATGACGAAGGTCAGATGAAAATGATTTTAGAAGAAATGTGCATCCAGCTGAATGAAGAAGTGGAGCTTTTTAATAGCTCCCTAAAAGAAAGAAACTTTATACAGATTAAAAAACTGATGCATAATTTTAAGTCTACTTTAATGCCGATAGCTGATGACTTTTTTGATATAAATATTGTGAACAATTTTATGAATCAACTTAACGTTGAAAAAGACAAAAACCTATTAATTCTAAGTGGCAAAAACTTTGCATTAGAATTGATAGCAGCTAAAGAAAAGGTTGAACAATTATTATTGAAAAGCAAGTTATGATAACTGATAATAGAAAAGTGTTCAGCAAATGGCTTGTCATACTTTGGATAGTGGGCTGCTTTAGCATCGCTTCAATTTTTTTCTCCAACTTTTTTTTTAAAATTGGCATAGCAGGAAATGATGGCATTGCTAATAAAGCGGGACTTAATAGTTCTTTTGATGATTCTTCTACAATAAATAATGAACTAGCAATCGGAGGTAAGGGATCTTTCCTAATAGGCAATAGTCGATTGCAAGAGAAATCAATAAAATTATTTTTGAGTGTACCAATAGCTAGGAAAAGAGCCTATGATTCGAGTAAGCAAAAACAACGAATACCTATAAATATTCCGAGCAGCGGTATAGATAATTCAGGCTTTTCCATTAGGCCTGTGCCAAAATAAAGATAGAAAAATCGACAATTAGCATTATCCACCGACAAAGGCAAGGCATTGACCGAAAAAACTGACAGCTTTGTATAGGTTACAGATAACTTTATCATCATCTAAAGAAGAAAAATTTTGACAATGTACTGCATTGGGCAGGATAATTACATCAGAATAATGTTTCTGTTTTGCTATATACGATTTGAAAAAAAATGTACTATACCCTCAGCCTCGCTGGATGATCAAAATTTTGATTTGCTTATTGTTAACAATGGGTAATGTGGGCTATGCTCAATTTAAAATCGACAAGGCTCCTAAAGCAAATATTTTAATGGCGGAGTCCCCTATAGCTATTAACCCTGCTATTATAGTTCAGAGTTATTGGACGGTAACCAGTATAGAGCCTGCAGGCAATTATCGTTTTTACACATCTGCCTTTTCTCTGAGAAAGTCACGGCTAAATTGGGATTTACCAATTTCATTTAAAGTCACCCCATTGCCTAGCAACTTCTGGAAATTAACTCAGAAATTTAGTTTGTTTCCCCTTTACACTCCGCCAGGTTCTGGCTAATATAAATCATTTTCCTGCTAGTGTTTTAGCGCTCTACATATATTGTGTTGTATATTTACCAGCTATGGCAATAATATTCGCATTGGTTAAGAAAGTGCAAGTGCAAAGTATCCTATGCTTACTTACGATTGGAATATCATTTCAATTATCTGCTCAGTCGATTGAGCAAAGAGATAATTTTCATACTAAAACATATTTTTTACAACTAGAAAGGGCGAGGCTATTAGGATTCGTAACTACAGCATTAGATTCCTTAAATGCTCAGAAGATTTATGTCCAGAGATTAGATAATAAGAATGAAGCAGCTAAAGACGCTGGTAATATCCGTGATTCTGTTTTTAATGTAATAGTCGAAAGATTGAGCTATTATCATAGGATGGTAGACAGTACTATAAATACTACGACTATAATAGGAAACAAACTCAATACCTACAAACTGTTTAAGAAAAATTATAAAAGTCTTTTTAAAATAATTCCTCAGCTTACATGGATATACAGCTACGAACATAAAGCTGCGATGGAACGATACAAGGCAACTGAAATACAGATTGATACGTCCAGACTTGATGGAGAAAAAGCAGCGATGAAAACTGTACTTGCTAAAGCGGCGGTGCAACTGTCTGGTGAGTCCAAGCAATCTGAAGGCCTAGATGATGTAAAAGATTCAAAACTAACTAGTGGTAGTTTAGACGCTATAACAGTAGAAAAAATAGATGCTAGACTCAGCGCCTACAAACGTTTCAGAGATTCTCTCGGTTTGGAAATAAAAAGGGTAGGTGCACAAATAGATGAACCCAAAACTTTTACTAAAGATTTTATGCTTATAAAAGCAAACGTAACTTTAATAGACGAAGTTGTAAATAAGCAAGCTGCATCAAGGGTATATGTGCTGAGTATGATGGATGAGGGTATTACAAAATCTACAAGAAACCTTTTTAGTCTCGCTGCATTCTTTGGCCCTGGTGGCTATGAAATCCCAACAAGTAAATATAAAATAGCCGAAGAATATTTTTCGCCGATTATAGATTCTCTTGTGAAATTTTCTAATAAATATCCCAGTATATTTAGAACAGCTAGCATTGTTGTAAACGGCTATTCAGACGGGTCAGCAATATCATCAAGTTCTACACTACACAAAAAACTGATAGATTATTTAGGGGATCCAACAGCAGATAAAATCAAAGTAAATACGGCACTTTCTGCTTTGAGAGCCGAGAAAATTTCTGAACTCCTTGCTGAAATATTGAAAAGAAATTATCCGAAATTACAGTCTATAGAGAAAATTGTTTTCGAAAACATCGAAGTTGGTCTTGGTGAGTCTTTACCAGATCCCTCTATCTCTAATTATAAGGAAAATGATGAACGCAGAAGGGTTGTCGTTATCTTTTGGGGAGTGCTACCTAACCAATAGAGTTTCAATAATTGCCTTATCGTTATTTTAGATGTATTCATCGGAGCTACGCCCCGGTTGGTCTAATTTACTAGCTAGCTGCCGTATATACCCGCTATTTTTACACTAGTTAAACGGTTAAAAAAAAGCGGGGGTTTGAATTTTAGGGAATGTATATCAGATGTTAGATGGCAACATTGTACATCTGGTATTTTAATTTTATAACGATCTATGTTGCTAGGTGAAATAGAATTGGAACATAGATCAGCAATATCCCTTGCCGACATCTCTTTTAAAAAGTACTAGTTTTCGTTTAGCCTACGGTAACTTGGACTGCCTTTGTTTTGCCAGTTTGCCGATCATATATGATGTACAGGTGTAATTTAGTTTATGAAAATGAAATTTATAATCAAACTCCGTTTTTCCTGTCAGTTATGCTTTCTGTTTTTGCTTTTATTTTCCCCATTATTGTTTAAATTATAAATCTGTTTTGTCTCTTTGATTTGTCTGGGTTGTATCTGTAATCCACCGCAAAGTTGAAGCCTGTGAAATCTAATGGATATTATTCATCGGCAGATTAAAACTCCCGCCTAAATAATTTATTGTAAAGATTACTAAACTTGTAAAGTGATAAGCAGCTGCTTAAAAGGAGGTGTCATTGTCAATTAATTGAATACTACAATCATAATTCCATCTTTACTTTTTCCCTTTGCTAATACAATGCTTCTCCCATTTTAATAGACACGCACAGTTTTATTTTCTTCTGCATCTATAAATACAACTATACTACTTAAAAAATGGTATTCTAGAGAAAGACTTTAGTACTTTACTGCTGGTAACTTCATCGCCATCATCAAACAAAACAGGCTATGGCAGTTTTACTTGCTGGCATAAATATGGGTAATAATAACGTTATAGAATCTATTGAAAATGTATTTATACTTGCAATAATTGTATTATTTGCACAAAAAATTATCAAAGCAGTTTGTTTGTCATTGTCAGGAATATTGCTAAGCAATCAGCAGCTATGCAACCTGTAGGCAAAGACCTTATGTAAATGTTTTTTGCAGCTGTTGGTCAAAAATTTAAACTACCTAAACCTCTGAATCTAACTTTATGAAAATATGAGACCACGTCTCAGCGTTTTAGTAAAAGGAAAAGCTTTACACTCAAAAAATTCGCCAGCAGCGGCAAAAAATACAATTGATCCTCTTGTAACTAGAACCCTAAATAGCAAATGAAATCGAGCTGATTTCTCAAATGCAGTATTTGTTAAAATCTAGCTAGCATTGCTTAATTCAGTATCAATCATAGTTAAAAACTAATTCTAACGCCCACAGGCTGAGGCGGAATAGATCTAGATAATTGGTACTTAAATTACTGCCACAAAAGGAGCAGAAAATAGAATTGTAATTGACGAAGTCAAAGCGCCGATTCATTATTTTACTGGAGATACTAGGAGGAAGACTTTTAATATGCAATAGCTACAATTGGGACTTTTATTCCATCAATTGGGTATATCACTTTCTGTAAGAAAACACTCTTTGACCAGGACTGATTTCAAAATAACGTAATATGATTCGAAGCATTAGATAGCCTTAAGATTAAATGCTAACAGAAAGCCAATATCCTGTTTTTTAGAAAAAGTGGATTAAAATTTGCTCTTAGTGGAAAAAATCTAAAAGGCCTATGCGTACCTCTACATCACCTTTAAAATAATGTATGATGGAAAAGAATCGGTCAAAAATTGCAGCAATATTTATTGCATTCACCACAATGATGCTTGTAATTATCTCTTGCCAAAAAGATGTAGGTATTACAAGTGATACTGGCATAAATGTAAACAACGCAAGAGCTTTGTCAATTTATCTCACGGATGATCCATGCTTCTACGATAGTCTATTAGTAGATATTAGGCAAGTAGAAGTAAAAATAGATACCAGTTCACATAGGGACGATGATCATTATGGTGATGACGACGATGATGATGATGACGACCATAATGGCCATGACAATTACGGTAACTGGGATACGCTACGTATACAAGCGGGAGTGTATAGTATCTTAGAATTGAGAAATGGATTAGATACATTACTTGCCAGCGGAAATATTCCTGCAAGTGCTATTCGTAAAATTAGAATTACCCTTGGTACTAATAATAGTATCGTTGTAAATGGCACAAGAAAGAGTTTACAGCTTTTTCCTGGAGCTAATAATTATGTGTATATAAAGATTAATAGAGAGCATCAAAGTAATACTGGCAATAATCAAACTACTATTTGGCTTGATTTTGATGTGTGTGAGTCTATCAAAGAGATAGGAAATCAGTATTTTTTGAAGCCATCCATTAAAGCCTTTAATAAAGAAAATTTTGGAGAGATTGAAGGTAAAGTTTTGCCAGCTGCAGCCAGAGCTGTTGTAACTGCAACAAGTGCAGCGGATAATGGAACTGCAATACCTTTTAGCGATGGTAAGTATAAAATCCGTGGATTAAAAGCTGGTACTTACACGGTCCTCTATAGTGCACAGCCGCCGTATAGGGACACGACTATTACCAATGTAGTAGTAAGGAACAATCGTGAAACTGAATTGCCAACAATTACACTGCGTCAATAGAAAATGTTATTCTATGCAATACCGAAGCCGCCTGTCATATGTTGATAGGCGGTTTTTTTTAAATGTCTTATTTCTAGATCTTTTAATATGTATTATGCTCTGAAAATAGCTTGGTTATAACTCGAAATTATAGGAGTAGTGAGTATGCAAAAATTGCTAATTACTTATTATTAGTTAGAAGCTAAATAGCGATATACCGCCCCACCTAGCCCAGACGGCAACGGCACCGAAGCGCTAGCGGAGGTACAGTGTATGGCTGGATGATGCACTCGACCATAGATATGTCGATGACGCTCCTGAAAAATATGGGAATGACATAGCTGTTTTAGCTATGACCAATAAAACACTAAAGGTTCTAAATTTATAAATTAGAAAGTTGATAAAAGCTGTGGTAACATCGCTCTCCAAGTAGGCCAGTCATGCTTCCAGTCGTGCCCCCATACATCGAGATGATGGTTGATGGCTTTACCTGCAAGTACTGCGCTAAAATTTCTAGAGGCTTCTGGATCTTCATAATCGCCGCTGCCTGTAAGAATGTGGATGTGATCAGATGCCCTTATTTGCTGGAGGACTGAATGGTCCGTAAGGTTAGGAATATAATGACAAGGAGAATTGAAATAAACCTGATCGTCATAAAATCCTTTAGTGTATTCTGTAAGGTCATACACACCGCTCATTGCTATTACGCCATTGATGATGTCTGGTCTTTTCAAAAATAAATTCATACTATGCAGGGCGCCGAAAGATGCTCCGCAAGTATAAATGGGCGTTTCCCAAGATGTATTGGTTTTTATAAAAGGAATGACTTCGTTAAAAATGTAATTATTAAATTGATTTTGGCGGATGGCTTTATGCTCGCCTGCCATATCATTATTTAACCAGCTTTCATTATTGATACTATTTACAGAAAAAATTCTAAGCTTACCACTGTTAACAAGTGGCGCTAGCGTATCCATAAGTTGAAAACGCTCATACTCAAGATAATCGGCTGCAGCGGTGGGTACTAGTAATAATGCAAAGCCATAGTCGCCGTAAGACGCAATGGGCATTTCTTTTTGCAAGGATGGGCTGTACCAGCTACTTAGTTCTCTTTTCATATTTTACTTTTATTTTTTTAATTGCAATCCCGATAGCATCGAGACAAGTTATGGAATACGACTTATATATCAACTTTTGTTGGTTTGAAGATATGGAAAGGCGATTTAATATTTACAGTTTTTTATAAAATTAAGCCTTTGCTCTAAGCAATAATTAATTGAATTTTCAGTTATAGTTACTTAGTATAGGCTCTGCAAACTTTAATAGTATTGGTGTATTACTAACGCCTAAATGGCTAAATGTTAGAATATTCACTAAAAACTATTAATAAGCGTAAGAAATGCTAATTTTGAAAGATAAAAATTCACAATAGACAATATGAAATTACTAATGACCAAATTTTTTCTTCTAGCTACAGCGATATTATTGCTAACTAGTTGTGAAAAAGAATATAGTATTGAGGGTATTTTTTCTAGCGCTGGTACTCAAGGAGGAACTGCTACTTTTACTTTAGATGGCGCACCAGGTGGTTGTCTTGGCTCTCAGGTACAAGGTACTTACAAAACAGGGGTAGCTATGACGGCTTCTAATATTGTAATTCTTACTGTAAATGTTACCGTTGTAGGTACTTATACGATTACTACTAATACTACTAGTGGTATTAGTTTTGCTGGGTCGGGTACTTTTGCAACAACAGGCTTACAATTTATTCAAATGAATGCTACTGGTACGCCTACTGGACCGGGTACATTTGTATTCTTACCAGGAACGAACCCTTGTTCTTTCTCGGTAGTGGTATCTGCAGGCAATGGTACTGGTGGTAGCAGTGGTACAGCGGTATATGAGCTTACCGGCGCACCAGGTAATTGTTTTTCTCCAATTGTAAATGGTTCTTACACACAAGGTGTGGCACTTACTCCTACTAACGTGGTAGTACTAAAAGCAAATGTAACTACTGTGGGTACTTACAATATTACTGCTGTAAATAATGGGATGACGTTTACTGCCACAGGTACTTTTACTGCTACAGGTGCTAATCAAAATGTAACCTTTACTGGCTCTGGTACTCCTGCTGCTAGTGGAAATATTAATTTTCAACCAGGGGCGGGCACTAACATTTGTACGTTTACTGTGCCAGTTACTGCTAGTGCTGCTACAATCTTTCTTAGAGCAACCATTGATGGTGTAGCTACTACATTTAATACAAACCTAACTGGTGTTAATTCTGCAAGTACGACTCCAGGTAATGTGGGTGTAAGTGGAGACCAATCCTTACCAGCAGGTGGTGCTGCAGATTTTGATCTTCAATTTATTAACAGTGCAGGTTCAATAACAACAGGTTCATTTGCAAATCCTAGTTTTAGTAATCTAAGTAGATTTGTGATAGGAAGTTATACAAATGCAGCCGGTGTTACGTTTACAGCAGATCCTGCAGCGGCAAACTCTTTCACTTGTACACTAATGACGCTAAATGCCACAAGCGCAACGGGCACATTTCAAGGTAGGCTAAAGGATGCTGCTGGACCTACTTCTGTCACGGTAACTTCTGGCAGTTTCTCTATCTCATTCTAGAAGGATAAAAATTTTATAAAAAAGGCTAAATCTATAATTAATAGTTTTAGCCTTTTTACTTTTATCACTCTGCCAGTCTTATAATATCCCTTCCTTCATTTCTTGCCACAATTCTCTGTAACATTTTGCGGCATAACTACTATTGGCATACTCCATAATGGGCGCTTTATGTACCCCCATTTTTTCTACATCGCTTAGGTAAGGAATGTAGTTTTGGAAAAAACGCTTATCCTTATGCAACTCAGTCATTATATCATTGTGCATATTTTTTCTTAAATCTACCATCGTAAAGAAGCACATCATTTTTTGTACATCTAATGCCTTTTCTTTAAAATAATCCTTCACCATATTATACGTACGTATAGATAGGGTAGTAGGTATAACAGGCATCAACACTATATCTGCAGCGTTGAAAATGTTTTCGCTCAAGGCACTAAAGCCTGGAGGGCAATCTATAAAAATAAAATCGTATTCATCTTTAAGCTGCCTCAATACTGACTTTAACCTGGTTTTAGTACCACTCATTTCTGCTTGCATTATTTCAAATGTCTTAGCAGAATGATCAGCGGGAATTACATCCAAAAGTTCAAAATCGGAGCTCATTATGGCAGACTCTAAATCGGCATCTTTAGTAATTAATTTCTTTATTCCTGGATGTACTTTCGGTTTTACCTTGTAATAAAAAGAAGAAGAACCTTGAGGATCTATATCCCACAGTAAAGTCTTGTAGCCATCTGCCGCTGCTAGATAAGCAAGGTTTACACAAGAAGCAGTTTTCCCCACACCGCCTTTAAGATTATATAATGCAATTGTAGTCATAACTATTTATCCTTTTTGTGTTTTAATATATTTTGCTTGTGAAAGATAGTAAAAAAATGAAGAATGTGTTTTATTGATTCCTTTTTTAAAACACAATGATAGCAACTAGTAGAGCTTTTCGTTTCCACTTTTTAGGACCCTCTTATTTTCCCTTCTTTTCACCTATACAGAAAACCTTAATAGAAGAACTGAAATAAGGTAATTCTATACTTTGTAGATCGTCAAATCTATAAAAAACGCCGCTGACCGAATGAAATGGCTCAAAATAGCATTCACTATTTTAATTTATAGGCTGCTCCAATGTTGGCCGCAACAGTAAAATTGGGCGATATGTTCACACTTAGTTCTCCTAGTAATGCAATATTTGTACTTGCAAAATATCGTAATCCTACCAAGCTTCTTAGGCCGAATGGGGTAGGAGCTACAAAATTTCCTGTTTCATTATTGTCCTTATCTGTATAGCCTCCATCCCAAAGATTGATGCCCAAGGTAGCTTTTACATAAGGGTCTAGCTTATCTGTAGTGTATAAATGATAGTAACTAGAAAATCCTAGCTGATACTGTGTAATGCTACCATTATACTTGTTGCCAAATACTGTATAGTCGCTACTGGCTTTAGCAGCTAATAACGAAACACCTATACCGATGTTGTTTTTAATCAGATATTCATAATCTATCATTAAAGGCCCAAAAGATTTTTCATTACTTCTATTTCCAATAATAGGTGCAATGCCACCAAAATCTAAAAAGTCTGCTAGCTTATTGGGTGCGCCTAAAGAAAGACTTATGACTGATGATTTCTTAGCCAATATTGGTGTTCCGGTAAATGCTTTTTTCGGCTTAGCAGATTCTATTATCTGCCTTAGTTGGGCAAATGATGTTTGGGTTACCATTAAAATAACGGTGGCGATAAGGACTATCTTTTTGAACATATTTGTTTTGAATATAGGTTAAGAATTAAAGATATACTATTGTTGTTCTTTCTTTATTAATGTGTGCTAGGCCAAGACGATTACGATATTCGTTTTTTAAGCTTGAGGCGCCTACTCACATACACCGTTATTAGTTACATACTACTTAACTTTAGCTTTAAAATATATTTGACAAAAGTAAAAAATACTTTTTAGAACATTAATAGAATTCAATGAAGACGAAGACGCTACTTTCCTATATAAATCCTTTAGAATTTGTAAAAACGCCCAAAGTCTTGCACGTAAATCCTACACTTGTGCCTGAGCGTAAGGAAGAGATAGAACCTATTTATACCGTTTATGAATTTGATGAGTCGCATTGTGAAAATCATCAGCTAGGTAAGGTGGAAGATTGCTTTTCATATATAGATAGCAGTAGCAATACTTGGATAAATGTGGATGGTCTTAAAGTTTCTGAAGTAGAAATACTATGCAAGCAATATAATATACATCCACTTATTGTAGAAGATATTCTTAGTCTTGGTCAGCGACCAAAAATGGAGGAGGTGAATGGCTTAGTTTTTTGTGTGATAAATATGCTTTTTTATAATGCCAAAGATTATACGGTAGAGCGGGAGCAAGTGAGCATGGTACTAGGAGAAAAATTCGTAATTAGTTTTCAAGAAGATCCTAAGCGAGATGTTTTTAAGCCACTTAGGGATCGGTTAAAAGTAGGTGGGAGTAAGGTGCGGCAGAATAAAGTAGATTTTCTTTTTTATATGCTGCTAGATTTAATTGTAGATAATTACTACATCGTAATAGAACGATTGGCAGAAAGGATTGTGGTACTAGAAGAGGATATTTTACGCAAAGCAGATACTAGAAATCTTGCTAGAATAAATAGGTTGCGAAATGAAATGACGGTTATGAAGCAAAGTATAGCTCCTGTACGAGAACTTATAAATGGAATCTTACGAAGTGAAAATGAATTGATAGATGATAGAACTGAAAAGTATTTTAAAGATGTGTATGACCACATTGTACAGGCCAATGAACTTTGCGAAAACTATAGAGATATGATAATGAGCTTGCAAGACTTATATATGAGTATGGTAAACCTTAAGATGAATGAAGTAATGAAGGTAATGGCAGTCGTTACTTGTTTACTAGCACCAGCTACTGTCATCGGCGGTATCTTTGGGATGAATTTTGAGAAAGTACCGCTCCTACATAATCAATGGGGCTTTTATATGAGTATGGCTGCAATGCTTATTATCCCTATACTTATGGTGAGGGCTTTTAGGAAGCGAGGTTGGTTTTGATTGAGAGGAGTTTAGGGGTTTAGGAGTTTAGGGGTTTAGGAGTTTAGGGTTTAGAAAGTTTAGAGGGTTTAGAAAGTTTAGAAGGTTTAGATAAATGAAGGTTAGACGATTAGCCGTTTAGAAGTTTAGCTGAAGCGAGTCTCTCAATCCTCAAAGAAAAACCTTGAGAATTCTTTGCGCAAAATTTCACTTCAATTTAAATATTAATATATAAGGCTGTCTCCGATTTGGAAACAGCCTGTTCATTTTTTTTGTTAGAAAATAATTTCGAATTATCTTAATTCAAGGGTTATAAAAAACTCATCACTTATAACTCACAACTCACCACTCTACTGCCCTATTCCACCGCCACCACCTTGTGTTCTCTTTTGCTCATCTTCCGAGCTACTTTTTCTTTGACGAGCTGCCTTTACTTTACTATTACCAAATCGATAAGTAAATGCCGTTCTTATTTGGCGACTTTCCCAGTTACCAAAAGCAATGGTTTTCTGTCCTGCAAAGTTACTCTCACCTCTCCACCTCATACTAAAAAAGATATCTGTTAGTGACACCTTAAAGTTACCTTTTCCTTTTAGAATATTCTTTTGCAAACCTGCATCTACCGTCCACATTTCTCTGCTTTTAAATGTGCCTTGCCAAATAGATGGAGAATTATACCAGCCACTAAGCTCAGCAGTCCAGTCTTTTTTCTCTCCAAACTTTATGCTGTGCTGCATGTAAATATTGAATGTAGTAACATCAAGATTAATTACTCTACTACCGCTACCATTACTACTAAAGTCTGCTTTGTACAAAGAATAATTTGCACTAAGATTAGCGAATGCACTGTATGACTTGTAAGAGAACGGGTAACTTACATTAAGCGCTACTATATCTTGTGTAGCTAAGTTTTGCTTGCTAATGAAACTCTTAGATTTTTCTGTAGTATCTATTAATTGTGTAAATACATCTGCTACGTGAGAATAAGAAAGGGAAGTTGTAAGCTTATACTTGTAAGTATTAGTCAGTGAAAATACATTGGAGTATTGAGGTCTTAGATTAATATTTCCTTTTTGGAAAGTGTATTCATCTAGCTTCATTTCAAATGGATTCAAATCTTGATATGCTGGTCGGTCTATTCTTCTACTGTAAGAAATACCCCACTGGTTCATCGGATTCTTATTGTAGGTAAAGGCAGCGCTTGGGAATAAGTTAGTGTATGACCTGTCAAAACCATTATTACTAGGTGTGATAGGGTTGCTATTAGCATCTACCGGAAAAGACTTGCCTGTAAGATTAGTGTTCTCTACCCTCAATCCTGTTTGTACCATAAATCCTTTAAAAGCTCTATTATAATTTACATAACCAGCATTTATATTTTCGCTGTAATCAAATTGGTTACTCCTGCTTATATCTAAAGTTTCTGTGCCGCTTACGACATCGAACCTTCCAAAATTATTATCTGTATTTACCTGCGCAACCTTAACACCATATCCAAGTTTTCCCTTTTTAAATGGTTGCTCATAGTCTGCTTTAAGAGAAGCAATTTTAATATTAGTTGGAGAAATAAATCTATAATTAGTCTCAGATAATTTTATTGTATTGGATGCATCCCAGTACACATTGGGCTGCAGCTGATTTGTACGAATGGTATAAATGCCATAATCCGCATCTATATTTAACTCCCTTCCGCTCTTTTTTGCATTTCTAAAATTGATATTGAAATTGTTATTATTTCTTATTGATTTTGTTTCATTATTTGATCGTAGTATTCTGCTTTTTACACCAGTAGGGTTGTAAATAATATCTGTAATACCAAAGTTGGTAGCATCAGAATTAGTGAAGTTTCCATTCATCAAAAATCCTAAAGTTGATTGGTCTGATATAAAATAATCTACCCCTGCCTTGTATCCGTTAGTCGTATTAAGGTTTTGCATAACAGCAGCTTGATCAAAAAGCGAGTCTAACTGTGTTCTTTCCAGGTTGAAATTACTCCTATTAAGCCCATGATTAAGGTTGTAGTTACCAAAGACATTAAAGTTTTTAGTGCGGTGGTTTAAAGCTAGTCCAGCATTGTATTTGCCAAAAATACCTACGTTGTACCCAAGATTTACCGAGCCATTTGTCCCAAACATCTTGTTTTTCTTTAGCTTAATGTTGATGATGCCAGCGTTACCAGCTGCCTCATATTTTGCAGAAGGATTAGTGATTAATTCTATCGACTCTACTTGCTCTGCCTGTACTGTTTTTAGATAGGCTGCAAGATCTGCACCTGCTATCGGTGAGGGCTTCCCATCTATATACACTTGTACGCCATTCTTTCCTGCTAGTGTTAAGTTATCATCTTTATCTACTAATACACCTGGGGCTTTTCTGAGGAGTTCCATTGCATTACTACCGGTAGCATTTATAGTACCTTCTATATTCAAAACAGTTTTATCTGCTTTCACTTCTATCATTGGTTTCTTAGCAGTAACTACCACTGTTTCTAGCTTGGCTTGCAATTTTGCAGCTATTATAGTGGGTACTATGATATCATTTTCATTAGTAATAATGGAAGACATTGTGTTATTATGGCCAATATGTGATGTTTGTATAGAATAGGAACCTGCGGGCACAGAAAAACTGTACTTCCCATCAGCAGCAGTAACAAATATTTTTACTAGTTGTGAATCTTTTGCAGCAAGTAGAGATACTGTTGTCTTGTCCAAAGGTTTGCCTGCATCATCTACTACCAATCCTGTAATCTTTTGTGCCATTACGATAGTAGAAATACTCAATGCTACTATTAAGATTAAAATCTTTTTCATCTTTTTTAATTATTAGGATGCAAATTTGCCGTAGTTTTTTTTACACTTTGTTTTAGAAACAGTTAAGCGGTTACTTATCTAATATGAAAGGTTCTAGAAATTGCTGAGTGATTTTTTTATCGTCGATTTACCGAGTTATTTATTATACCCTTGCTGCCAAAAGCCTCCTACAACTCAGTATATTTGCAGCAGATGAGTCACTGTCAATAATTAGCAATGCAATTCAGTAATATTACCTTAAAAGAGATTCTTACTATTTCATTTACCTTATTTGCTGTAATAGACATTATTGGATCTATTCCTATATTGGCTTCACTTAGGGCAAAAATGGGCGGTGAAATTAGAAGCCTGCAAGCTACCATAGTATCTGGGGCATTAATGATAGGGTTTTTGCTTGTAGGCGAGCAGTTTTTAGGTTTTCTTGGGATAGATGTAAATTCATTTGCAGTAGCAGGTAGTATTGTGATTTTTATCATAGGCTTAGAAATGGTACTTGGTATAGATTTTTTTAAGGCAGAGAATAATCCTAAAAGTGGTAGTGTGGTGCCCATCGCATTTCCACTCATTGCCGGTTCTGGAACGCTTACAACAGTAATGAGCCTTAGGGCAAATTTTCACGTTGTGAATATTTTTATCGGAATTATTATTAATCTTATTGTTATTTTTCTTGTACTGAAGTCTTTAAAATGGATTGAAAGGGTTTTGGGGCCTAATGGTATGACAGTGATAAGAAAGTTTTTTGGCGTTATTTTATTAGCCATAGCAGTAAAGATATTTTCAACTAATGTGCAAAGTCTTGGTACCTAGTAGAATTTAAACATTAATGGCTTTGTAGTACAATGGATAGTACAAGAGTTTCCGAAGCTCCAAATCCAGGTTCGATTCCTGGCAAGGCCACCACTATTTAATCTAGGTTTAGTTTCATTAGCTCTACTCCTTTATATTTTCTTAATGCTGTTTGTAAAAAAAATCGTACTCTAATAAAATCGCTCCTATTTCACAACCGACGGTAACTAGCCGTTGCAATCTTTTTAAATGAATTTATATCTAATACTTACTTTCCTTATTACATTCTCTGCCATTTTTGCGTACATCAACCATCGGTATATTAAAATGCCTTTCATCATTGGGTTATTCTTTTTATCTACCATCGTAGCTGTGATGGTTATTTTGAGTAAATATTGGCTTGCTTCGCCACTAGTAGATTTAAGAGCGATGATGGCAAGTACTAATGTGAGTGATTTTATCTTAGATATACTTTTAGGTTTTCTGCTCTTTGCCGGCGCATTGCACACTGACTGGGCAAGGCTTAAAGCAGAGTTTAAGAAAGTAACATTTTTTGCATTGATAGGTGTGCTAGGAAGTACTTTTATAATTGCCGGACTTTTTTCCTTAGTATGCTCTGCTTTTTCATTCGAGATTAGTTTTGTGTATTGTTTAATTTTTGGAGCACTTATTTCTCCTACAGATCCTATTGCGGTGTTAGGCATATTGAAACAGGCTGGAGTACCCAAAAAGATAGAAACGACTATTATTGGAGAATCCTTGTTTAATGATGGGATAGGTGTGGTTTTGTTTTTGGCCTTATTGCAGACCGCTAATAGTGCCAATGGATTTAGCTTTGGTGATTTTGGAAAATTATTTTTGCTAGAAGCTGTGGGTGGAGTAGCTTTTGGTCTTGTAGTGGGTTTTCTCCTACATTACTTTATGCGCAAGATTGACAATTACGAAACCGAGGTTTTAATGTCACTAGCATTTGTTATGGCTGGTTATAGTATTGCTAATTATTTTCACTTATCTGGTCCTTTGGCAATGGTAGTAATGGGTCTTCTTGTAGGTAATTACAAGCATGAGGCTTCCATGAGCGATAAGACACATGAGTATATGCTTAAGTTTTGGGAGCTAGTGGAGCTGGTACTTAATGGAATTTTATTTACTGTAGTAGCAATGTTGCTGGCTGTAATCGATTTCTCTACCAAAGTGCTAGAAATTGGACTCATCACTATACCTATTGTGGTGATAGCAAGAGTAATTATGGTTTTTGTGCCAAAATTTTTGTTTCCGAAACTGCTCAACTTCACTAATAAAGAAGCTAAAATAATTGTTTGGGGAGGTCTTAGAGGTGGGTTATCTATTGCTCTTGTATTATCTCTTCCGGAGTCCGATATTAAAAACTTGCTGTTAGTTACCACATATGTATGTGTAGTATTTAGCATATTAGTGCAGGGGCTTACAGTGGGAAAACTTGCCTCCATCAAATAAAATAGCCATTTTTGCGTTACTATTATCTATATTAGTAAACAAAGACCTAACCAATAGCTGCACGATAAATTCTTTTCATTTTTTGAACGGTTTTTCTATCTTCTATTATAGGTTTAATTTTCTTTTTGAATAACCAAACCTTGATGCAATATTTAATAACATTTCGGAAGCTAAAAGTTCTTTCAGGCATTGCAATAGCTAGCCTGCTAGCGCTACTTACACTTGGCTATATATATAGCCATCGTGTAGAACGTGAGAATACCAAAATAATAGCTGCTAGTAATGGCGAAGAGAGAATAAATGACCTTACTGGTATACTCCGAGATATCGATAATGATTTACTCAAACTTGAGTATGATAAATCTTTCGATATTACCTCTGTGTTTAATCAAAGGGTAGATTCTCTAAAAACTTGGAAAGAATCCATTATTACAGAACAGTATGCCTATTTAGGGACGTTTATTACAGAGCAGAAGCTGCTCAACCAAGTAAACGATAAGATAACCCTTGTTCAACAATTTCTACTAGCATCTACACCGTTGGAACAAAAGGAACTTACAAGAAACCTTTCCGATAATGAGATTATTTTAAGCAATACTGTGAAGCTTCACAACTTTAATAAGAGTTTCTTAGTTGATGCTAATAATGCAAAAAGTGACATCCTAGCAAAGATCCAATGGATGACTTTAGCGATATTGATTCTAATCACTCTATTCGTAATATTAGTGCTTTACTACATTAGCCAATATGTAAAACAGATAAAGCAAACTGAAAGAAAGCTTCATTATAATGCGTCATTAATAAGAAACATTGCGGATCCTATAATTACTACTGACAAGAATTTAATGATTACCAATTGGAATGAGCCAGCGTCTCAGCTTTTTGGTTATACGGAGACAGAAGCTGTAGGTAAGCAGCTTGGCGAATTTATGCGCATCACTTATCCGCATACAAAGATGAATGAGATGATGGATTTCTTTGTGTCAGAAAAAGATTGGAAAGGAGAGGCTCTTTACCATCATAAAGATGGAACGCCTATTAACGTAGATGTAAATAGCGCAGTAATTAAAGCAGAAGATAATAGCAGTGCAGGAATAATCGTAGTGCTCAGAGATAGGAAAGAAAGAAACGAAATGTACGAGCAGCTTTCTACAATGTCTAGCCAGTTACAAGACAAAGTAAACACTCAGAATAAGGAATTGAATGTAGTTTTTGAGAGAGTTGCAGATGCATTTATGGCAGTAGATAATAATTTTAACTATACTTATATAAATGATGCTGCGGCAAGGTTGGAAAACACAATTGCTTCAGAAATGATAGGTAAGCCTCTTATGCTTGGTGCCGCTGAAAAAGAGGAGTCAGATTTTTATAAAGCATTATGCAGAGCAAAAGAAAGCCAAGAAGTACAAATAGAGGATATCTATTATGATAATATTCCTGCTTGGTATCAAGCAGTGATGTATCCATCTCAAGGTGGCGTTTCTATTTACTTTAGAAATATTACTAAAGAAAAGTCTAGCCAGCTAGGTTTAGAAGAAATAAATAAACGCTCACAAAATTTTATAGAAGCAAATCCGCTAGCAGTAGCTGAGCTTGATGAATATGGGAAGGTGATTATGTGGAATAAAAGGGCGGAAGAATTATTTGGATGGGGAAGAAAAGAAGTGATAGGTAACAGCATAACCAACTTTCATATTGATCTGCAAAATATTGTAATTGCTAATAGTAATCAGCCTTCCAATAGTGAGCAAGCACTAGGACATAAATCTACAGCAAGTATACAGACAAAGAGTGGAGAGTTCATTCATTGTCAATTTTATAATACAGTGCTTACTAATGATGCAGGCAGACAAGTGGGTACAATGCTTTTTGCAGAAGATGTAACGGAAAAGCTACAGATAGAGCAAGCACTTACCGAGACGGAGGCCAAATTCAGAAATCTTGTAGAGCTTTCCATGATTGGTGTATATATTATTCAAGACGAAAGACTAGCGTATGTAAATCCAACATTTGCAAGAATTTTTGGTTACGAACAGCAAGAAATGATTACTACTGTATCTTCTATTGAGATAGTACACCCTAGTGATAGAGATAAGGTAGCAGAAAATGTGAGATCAAGAATTAGAAAAGATGTAAATAGTATAAACTACCAATTTAAAGGAATTACAAAACAAGGGGAAGCCATAACAGTAGAGGTGTTTGGTTCATTTATAACTTACAAAGGTGCGCCGGCTATCATAGGAAGTGTTATAGATATTACACAACGTATTAAGTTTATGGAGCAGCTTGAAGATAATAGAAAAGCTGAAAAATTACTTACAGAGCGTTTCCTATTGGCTGCTAAAGCTGCAAATAATGCTATGTGGGATTGGGATATGACGACAAATATTCTTTGGGTAAATCAGGTATTTAAAGATATGCTTGGTATTAAGGATTCTCAAGAACCTTTTACTACAAGGGATTTTATAGAATATGTACATCCAGAAGATAGAGGCTTATTGAAAAAGACGCTCTTAAGGTCTTTGAAAGATAGGTCTACGAATGCAGAAGGAGATTTTAGAGTGAGGACGCCAGATGGCAGCTATGTGATTATACACGATAAAGCATATTTTATTTATGATGAAAATAACTGGGGTGTTAGAGTATTAGGCGCCTTCCAAGATGTTACAGAAAAAAGAAATGCAGAGTTAAAAATAAAGGCAGAGAAGGATTTGTCTGATTCTATTATTAATAGTCTGCCTGGAGTTTTCTACGTAATAGATGAAAAAGGTAAGTTACTTAGATGGAATGAAAACTTAATTAAGGTTACTGAGTTTTCAGATGTAGAACTCGCAGATTTTAATATTAAGAGTCTATTAGATGAGAAAAGTATTGCAGATGTAAAAGAGAAAGCAATAGGGCTTTTGCAAGGAGACCCAGCAAATATTGAAACTGTAATAAGAACAAAGTCTGGTCAACAATATGTGTATCAGCTTACTGGAACTTTTATAAATTATGATGGTAAGAGTTCGTTAATGGGCATAGGAATTGACGTGTCAGAAAGATCTAAAATACAGCAAGAACTATATAAAAGTGAGGAGCGTTACAGGATGCTAATAGAGCAAGCATCAGACGGAATATTTATTACTAATGAGCAAGGAGAATTTACAAGTGTAAATACCAGTATGGCTTTGCTTACAGGTTACTCAAAAGAAAGCCTATTGGCTATGAAGCTAGAGGATGTTTTTCATAATAGTACTAAAGAAGAAGAGCAAACACTGCAGCAACTAGATCTCGGCGAATCTATAATCTCTGAAAGAGAAATCAGAAAGTATGATGGAAGTTTTTGTTATGCTGAAGTGAGTTATAAGTTTATGGTTAAAGGTAGCTTCCAAGGTATTGTAAGAGACGTTACATTCAGAAGGGCTGCAGAAGAAGCACTTCGTATTTCTGAAAGTAAGTATCGTATTCTTTTTGATAAGAATCCTTTGCCAATGTTTATCCTAGATATTCATACCCAGAATTTCTTAGATGTGAATACATCAGCCCAAGATTTTTACGGGTATAATAAGCCGGAGTTTTTAGGTAAAAACTTGTTTGACCTAATGGAGGATCCTCAAAATAAAGTTGTTTTGAAAGATTTTGGGACCTTAATCAAGCATATTCAAAAGGGCGGTATTTACGATCATTATAAAAAAGATGGCACAAGAGTTATTGTAGAAACTATTATTCATGACATCGTGTATGAAGGTAAAAGTGCAAAGCTCATTGTAGCAGCCGATGAAACTGACAAAATAAAAGCGCAAGAAAATCTTAAGCAATCGCACGAGTCGCTAAGACAACTAGCAACACACTTAGAGGGAATAAGAGAGGCCGAAAGAACCCATATGGCTAGAGAAATTCATGACGAGTTAGGGCAACAACTTACTGGGTTAAAGATGGATATTTCTTGGCTTTCAAAAAAATTACAGGTAGAGGATGCGATCGTGAATAGTAAGATGAGTAGTGTGATGAAGCTTATAGATAAGACAGTAATTACTGTAAGAAGACTAGCTACAGAGTTAAGGCCTAGTATTCTAGATGACTTAGGTCTAATATCTGCTTTAGAATGGCAAACAGATGAGTTTGAAAAAAGATCTGAGATAAGAAGTAGTTTTTCTACTAACGATGCTACTCTAATTGTTTCAGACAATGTGGTAGCAACGAATATTTTTAGAATTTATCAAGAAAGCCTTACAAATGTGTTACGCCATTCTGAGGCCACAGAAGTACACTCTAGCCTTACGGCTACTGCAGATAGTTTAGAACTAGAAATTTCTGACAACGGGAAAGGTTTTGACCCCAATAGCATTGGTAATAAGAAAACATTAGGTTTGTTAGGAATGAAGGAAAGAGTACATTTGATGGGTGGCTCTTACAATATCTACAGTAAGCCAAGCCAAGGAACCATCATAAAAGTATTAGTACCATTAGTAAAAGAACCAATATCAAACCCAATATAACACTAAGAAATGATCAAAATTATTATTGCAGACGACCACAGTATTGTACGCACAGGACTCAGACAAATATTACTAGAAGGCTTTCCTAATGCAGAGATAGATGAAGTGCCAGATGCTGAAACATTAGTACAACAAGTTATTAAAAATGATTACGATGTAGTAATTAGCGACTTAAGTATGCCTGGCAGAACTGGTCTGGAAGCACTACAACAAATAAAACAAATAAAGCCAAAACTACCGGTACTTATCCTAAGCATACACCCAGAAGACCAGTATGCTATTAGAGTACTTAAGGCAGGTGCGTCTGGTTATATGAGTAAAGACCTCGCACCAGACCAACTAGTAGGAGCAGTACAAAAGGTTTTAGCAGGTAAAAAATATATAACAGATACCATCGCGGAAAAACTAGCAAGTGTAATAGATAAGGACAGTAATAAGCAAGGTCACGAGCTATTGTCAGACAGAGAATTTGACGTTTTAAAATTACTAGCAGCAGGAAGGTCTGTTTCAGAGATTGCAGATTCTATGTATCTAAGTGTAACTACTGTGAGCACTTACCGTAGTAGAATTCTACAAAAAATGGATATGAAAAGTAATGCAGAGCTTACAATGTATTGCTTGCAACAGCAGCTGATATAGCATATTATGCTATATCACTTTTACTGATTGCAAGAAAGCAATAAAAATCTTCTACTTTTACCACCACTTTTAAAAAAAAGTAGAAAACAATGCTCTCCTTCACAGAAGAAAATTATTTAAAGGCGCTTCTCAAGATCACATTTGATAATGAGGTGGAGGAAGTAGGTACAAATGAGCTAGCTGCAATGCTTGCTGTAAAGCCAGCAACCGTAAGCGATATGCTTAAGAAAATAAAAGAAAAAGAATTAATAGACTATAAGAAGTACGGTAAGATCACACTTACAAAAAAAGGAAAAAAAATTGCACTAAATGTCATAAGAAAGCATCGCCTTTGGGAAACTTTTCTTTTTGAGAAGTTTGAGTTTACTTGGGATGAGGTACACGAAGTAGCAGAACAGCTAGAGCATATACAGTCTGTAAAACTTATAGATAAACTCGATAGCTTTCTCGGCTTTCCAAAATTTGACCCACACGGAGATCCTATCCCTACAAGTGATGGAGAAATAAATTTTCATTTTAGAAAAACCTTGGCTGATGTAGAAGTAGGTAAGTCTTGTAAAATAGTTGCAGTAAAAGATAACTCTAGTAGTTTTTTGCAATATGTAGATACAGTGGGCATAGCTATCAATGAAGTAATTCATTTGCAATCAAAGCAGGCTTACGATGATCTTCTTACCATTGTAGTAAAAAGAAAAAAGCATTCTGTGAGTCAAAAATTTGCTGAGAATATTTTTGTCGTATGTCCAGAGTGCGACTTGGGAAAAAATTGCTCAAAGGCTAAATGTTCTTTGAAGTAATCTTTATATCAGAATGAAAATTTGCTTTATGAAATTACTTCAAAGTGCTGTTTTCTTTTTAGTGTTGTTATCAGCTGGTTGCTCGGAAGTCACTCAGCCCATTGACCCTGTTCCCACTCATCAAACTTTTACCATACAATCAAAGGCGCTAGGGGAGCTAAGAACCATCAATGTATGGCTGCCAGAGAATTATGAATCTAATAAAGACTCTTTACCTGTACTTTATATGCCCGACGGTGGACTGCAAGAAGATTTTCCTCATATTGCTAATACGCTCAATGCTTTAGTAAAAGCCAAAAAGATACCTGCGCTTATATTAGTAGGAATAGAAAATACGGAACGTAGGAGAGACCTGACGGGCCCTACCTTAGTAGAAAAAGATCAAGAAATAGCACCAGTTGTTGGAGGCTCTGCAAAGTTTAGACAATTTATAACTGAAGAGTTATTTACGGAAATAAATAAGCGATACAGCACAAATAATAAAAAAGGAATCATTGGCGAATCGCTCGCTGGTCTTTTTGTAACAGAAACGTTTCTACTTACACCAAATTTATTTGACTGTTATATTGCATTTGACCCATCATTATGGTGGAATGATAAATCACTACAAAAGAATGCTGCTAGCTACTTAAAAAAGTTTCCAACTGACAAGAAAGTATTTTGGTTTGCAGGCTCTGGAGCAGAAGATATATCCGCTACTGTTGGACTTTTTGCAGATGCATTAAAATTGAATAATGCTAAAAACATAATATGGCAATACTCGGATGAATCAAAAGAATCACATAAAACAATTTTTAGAGCTTGTAAAGAAAAGGCTTTGATTTGGGCTGTAAATGAAGCAATGAAATAAATCATGTTAGCAATTTACCGCTGCTTTGTCTATATCAAAATGCTAAATCAGAAACTGTAAAAATCTAGTAAGCCATCAGTCTTTCTACCATTTCTCCTAATCTGCTTTTTGCCAAGAATTGCTTTTCTAATTCAATATTAAAGGGAACTGGAGTATCAAGGCTTGCGCAGCGAAGTACCGGTGCATCTAGCGAGCCAAAACAATGCTCACCTATCCAAGCAGCTACCTCTGCACCCACGCCACAAGTAAGTGTGTCTTCGTGAAAAACTAATACTCTTCCTGTAGCTTTCACTGCAGTTTTTATAGCATCATAGTCTAGTGGTAATAACGTACGTAGATCCAAGATGTAAATAGATAATTCCTCGTGAGCTTCAGCATATTCTTTTGCCCAATGCACAGCAGCGCCATAAGTAATAATGCTTAGGTCATCGCCAGTAGCTACCACATTTGCCTTGCCTATTTCTATTTCATAATACTCAGAAGGTACATCATCAGTAATACTTCGATACAAAGCTTTATGCTCAAAATATAATACTGGATTAGGGTCATTGATTGCTGCAATTAGTAACCCCTTTGCATCATAAGCAGTAGCAGGGTACACCACTTTTAATCCCGGTGTTTTTACAAACCAAGCTTCATTACTTTGGCTGTGAAAAGGTCCTGCAC
>JBBRHK010000001.1:0-43012 GCA_038222815.1 Chitinophagales bacterium | reverse complement strand
CGTATGCCAGAATTCTCTTTTTGGATTCACAACTCTATGCGTAGTGCTCCTTAATTTATTATTAGTAAGACGTTGAAGCATATCGCCAACATTGACTACAATCTGCTCTGGTAGAGAAGTTACTGCCACCCATTCACCTTGTTTAGTTTGTATTTCTAATCCATCTGCAGAAGCACCAATGAGTAAAGTAATTAGATTTATATCCTCGTGCTGCTCCGCTCTGATAGCAGATTTCGGCTCATCTAAAATCGGTGGATAATGAATAGATCTTAAAATTGAATTCCCATTATGCACATACTCATCAAAATAAAATTCATCTAAACCGAGGTAAATAGCAATGGCTTGAAGAATAGATTTTCCACTTTTTTCAAATGTTCTGTAAGCCGATTCAAAAGTCTGGTTAAAGCCTGAAACCTCATCAACTGCTACGTTTGCTGGATATTCCTCCTCTTTATAATTATCTCTAGGAACTTGTCCGTACTGGTAAAATTCTTTTAAGTCTGGCGCATCACTACCCTTGGCGTGCTCAGTACCAAAACTGGTATAACCACGCTGACCTGCAAGTTCAGGAATTTCGTATTGCTTTTTCTGAGTAAGTGGTAAAGAAAAAAACTGTTGCACTTCGTTGTACAAAGCTTCAATTAGTTCATCTGATAAACCGTGATTTTTCACGCCTACAAATCCAACTGTCTCATACGCTTCGCCAATAGCTTGCACAAAGTTCTGTTTGCGCTGCAAATCTCCACTTAAAAAATCTGCTAAATCTACCGTAGGTATTGACATAAAATATTCGACTGTTAATCCTTACAAATTTACAAAATTATAAACCATACTTCGCACTAATTTCTAGCATTTTTTCTATTGGTTTTTTTGCAGCAGCCAGTAACTCATCACTCATCGTAATCTCTGGCGTTTCGTACTTCATACACAAGTACAATTTTTCCAATGTGTTCAGCTTCATATACGGGCAGTCATTGCAAGCACAAGTATTGGTAGGCGGCGCAGGTATGAAAGTTTTGTGCGGACTATCCTTTTGCATTTGGTGCAAGATGCCACTTTCCGTAACCACAATAAATTCCGTAGCATGGTTCTGTTGAGAATATTTTAGCAGCGCAGAAGTACTGCCAATAAAATCTGCCAGTCGTAGCACGTGCTCCTCACACTCTGGGTGCGCTATCACTTTAGCTTGCGGATGACGGACTTTTAATTTCGTAATTTTTTCTGCACTAAAAATTTCGTGTACCATACACACCCCATTCCAAAGCACCATATCTCTGCCTGTAACTTTGCTGATGTATGCACCCAGATTTTTATCAGGTGCAAAAATTATCTTCTGGTCGGGCGGCAGTGATTCTACAATTTGCTTGGCATTACTGCTGGTGCAAATAATATCGCTCAATGCTTTGATACCTGCGCTGCAATTGATGTAGGTAATCACGATATGATCAGGATATTTATCACGGAATATTTTGAACAATGCTGGCGGCGCACTATCACTCAATGAGCAGCCAGCATTCAAATCTGGCAACAACACTTTTTTATGAGGATTTAAAATCTTCGCTGTTTCTGCCATAAAGTGAACACCAGCAAAAACAATAATATCTGCATCGGTGCTTTCTGCCTTTTGTGCAAGCGCCAGGCTATCGCCTATAAAATCGGCCACGTCCTGTATATCTGGTTCCTGGTAATAATGCCCAAGGATGATGGCGTTTTTTTCTTTCTTCAATTTTTCAATCTCCGCAAACAAATCTAAGTTCGGATCCAACTCGATGTCAAGGAACCCTTTTTCGTTTACAATTTTTTGGATTGTTTCATTGTGCATTTCTACCATAATATATACTAATACTTATTATTTATATAATCTCTTATTACTATTAGGGCTGTGAATATGTGGAAAGAAATTCTGCTGCCATAATTGTAAATTGATTGTTGTTAGGATATTCTACGCTTATCCACCTTTAATTAACATAGGCTCCTCCGCTGTGTCTCTTTAAAAACTATTTCAAACTACGATTCTAATAACATTTCTAAAAAAATTGTGTATAAGCCTTAATGAGTATAAAATTGTTTTCTACCTGACAAAAAATCTGGGGGAAGAAGAAGGTATAATTTTAGATTTGTTACCACTAAGTAATTTAGTAGGCTCCACTTCCAGAGCTTATACCCCATTTGAACACAAATCATTTTATAACTTTCCTATTTTCTCCACAGATAATAACGGTTTTCCACAACCGATGTTAATAGTGAAGTTTTTGTCTGTTTCTAGGAGCAAATTTAATGAATAAAAAGTAGCTATTAAGAAATTAGGTTGGCCAGATCTGTATAGTCATTTAAATATTAGTATAACTTCAACTTAAATTAACTTTTTTTAAAAGGACATTATTTAAATGAAAAAAGAGTAACAAATATGTTATTAGCAAATAGAATAAAAGAAATTAGGGAAGCTTATGGTTTTACTCAAATAGAAGTAGCGGCTAAGATAAATATCTCAGCTTCGGCTTATGGTCAGATAGAGCGAAAAGCAGGGAACTCTTCATTTAACACTTTAGAAAAAATTGCTAAAGCTATTGGTGTGTCTTTACCTTTTCTAGTTGATATAAAAAATCCTTCCTTTCTTGAGTAAAACAAGATATAGCTTGTTTGAAAAAAGAATTGTAAAATATAATTTTGAATATTGTAAAAATCAATGAATAAATTTTTAAATAATTAAAATCAAAAGCAATGAAAAATGTTTCACTTAAGCACTCCAGTATTTTCAGAACAGTTGAAAAATTTTAAATTTTTCAACTGTTAGTATTTCTAATGTTACTTGTATCCTGTAGCAAGGGGAGAATTGAAGAAGAACCAACCATAGAACCAACTAAAACCATTGTCACTGAAACTAATTCTTTGCGGTTCTCCGCACCAATATGTGAGTATTATTTTAATAATGCAAAAGTAGCAGAAAACACATATAGCCTAGAGGATACCACACTGAATTTAATTATCCAAAAAGTATCAGAGGAAAAAATTCTTTTCTTTTCATATTCCTCCTTGGCAAGCTATCTACAAAAAGGAACGGAGCTAGGCCTAAATCTTCAAAAGGTTCTAGAAATTGAAAATGACCTTCAAAGCTATGCACAATCAATAGGAGCTATTGACCTTTATGATAGCATAGGTGTCATTGATGCACGATATACTGCATTTGAGGAAAACTATATTAACAATATACCAAACTACCAAGAAGGACAAAATAAAGGAATACTCGCTGGTACTTGGTTTGACAAAAGTTCGCCTAATACCACACCGAGCACTCTCTACCCAGGAATTTCTGCTTTTATGTGGTTTGGTGCTTGGCAAGAAAAAGTCAGTTGTTTTGCACCTATGTTTTTATACGGTAAAGACGTTATATATAGAAAAACGTATTTCAGAACCAGAATGGCTACATTGGTTGGTTGGGGAACAGGAACGGTATCATTCACAGGACCATTAGCCTTTATAGATAATAAAGCAAAAAGTTGGTTAGCGTATGGATTTTAGATTAAAACTTTATTATGAAAACGACTTACTTCTTAATATTTTTTTTATGTGTACATCTAAGCGTAACTGGCCAGCAAAAATCAGCAGACTCTTCGATTGTACATAGAAAATTCCTAATAGCATTAAATAGTTCCTTTTGGTTTAGTAATATTAGAGCTGGAAGCTACCCCGATGTTATAAATTACAATCAAGTCGAGGCCACATTGATGCCTAAGCTAGGTTATTTTATTATGAATAACCTAGCTGTAGGGCTTCAATATAGGTATGGAAAATACTGGAGTAATTTTGGGAGAGAAGAACCCGATAGTAAGACAGGAGGTATTTTTATGGAATACTATTTCTCGAATATATTAGGGAGAAGGAAAGCATTAACCGATAGTGTACACAAAAAGAAATTAAATATATACCCATATCTAAATTTAAGTTACAGTAGAAGAAATTTCTATAGGGGGAAGGATAGCTCTGGGCAGAAGGCGGCTTTTTTTAATGCTAAAAATCAGAATGCCTTAGTTACGCCGTTACTAGGAATAAACATACAGCCGAAGCGCAGACTTAGTTATAATATTGCAATAGGGTTGGAGTTTGCTACTAAGCCTACTATAAAATTACCTAACACAACGTATGCAAAAATCTTTCCTATTAACGAATTGGGCTTAGCTTATTTCATCTATAAACAAAAAAAGAAATGAAGGGGATGTTCACTATTATAGTTGCTCTCTGCATCTCAATGGCAGCGTTAGCACAGAACAAAAATCGAAAAGAAAAACCGATTGACGATTCTACGAGAGTGCTCAACCTCGTAATAGGCGGTAACTACTTCTATTATCCAGAAACAGAGGTAATTAATGGTGTAGATTATGACACTAGGTATCAAGAGCATACATTCAGTATAAATGCGGCAACAGATATCACCAAACATATAAGGCTTGGAATAGACTATAAAAAGATCTACACAAAGGGTGTGCTTACGGGTAAAAATGATTACTCGTTACTTGGAGCTGTAGGTCAATACCGAGTATTTGTGGGCGATGTAAGTTTTGGCTTCTTGGAGCTAGGATATTACAAGGGAAATTATTGTACCTGTGGCGAAGATTTACCCTTTAAGCGAGCGGGAATAACTTATGTAAACTGGGGAGGTGGCGCTAATTTCAAACTTAAAAAAAGACTTTGGTTAGACCTCGCATTTACAACAGCGCAAGTGGCAAGCAAAATACCTGGACGATATGGTTATACACAACTCATAATCGGATTAAACTACGATGTAGATATTATAAAGTGGAGAAGATAAGTAAATAGTATTTTCTAAAAAGGCTATTGATCCTTGGCGACTCATTATGTGAGTCGCTTTTTTGTGTTACATTGAGTACAAAGAGGAAAAAAACAAAAACGATGCAACGAAGAAATTTTTTAAAAAATACAAGCCTTGCCCTTACAACAGGTGCGGCATTATTATCGAGTATGAATACAAAGGCTGGGCAGGTAAAGGAAGATGTAGATCTGAGTGAGATTACGATTAGTGCATTGCAAGAGAAGTATGCGCAAGGAACGCTTACGGCAGAGGAGGTGGTAAAACGATATTTAAAAAGAATAGAGGAGATAGATAAATCTGGCCCGGGGCTGAAGTCGGTGATAGAACTGAACCCAGAAGCGGTGGGAATTGCAATACAAATGGATGCCGAGCGCAAGCAGGGAAAACTGCGTGGGCCGCTGCATGGTGTGCCGGTAATGATAAAAGATAATATAGATACAGCAGATAAAATGCAGACCACCGCCGGGGCATTGGCGATGGAGGGGAACTTTGCAAAGGCCGATGCATTTATCGTGCAAAAATTGCGAGCTGCGGGTGCGATAATAATTGGTAAAACGAACCTGAGCGAATGGGCAAATTTTAGAAGTACGAGTTCTTGTAGCGGCTGGAGTAGCCGCGGCGGACAAACAAAAAGTCCGTACATACTCACCCACAACCCTTGCGGTTCTAGCTCGGGCTCGGGAGTGGCGGTGGCGGCTAACTTGTGTACGGTGGCGGTAGGAACAGAGACGGATGGCTCGGTGGTGTGTCCTGCGGCAGTGGCAGGAATTGTGGGCTTAAAACCTACGGTGGGTTTGCTAAGTAGAGCTGGTATTATTCCTATTTCTTCTACCCAAGATACGGCGGGCCCAATGGGGAGAACGGTTACAGACGTTGCGAATTTATTGAGTGTCCTTACTGGCGTAGATAAAAATGATGCAGTAACGGCGAGTAGCAAAGCATTTGTAAATAAAGATTATACAAAAGGCTTGGACAAAAATGCACTGGCAGGAAAACGAATCGGCATTGATAAAAGACAGCAGGGAGACAATCAATTTTTGCATCGGCTGCGCAAAGCGGCGATAGATAAAATGAAAGAGCTCGGTGCTACGATTGTAGAAATAGATTATGTAAATAAAATAGATGAGCTGGGTGGCGATGAACTACACGTGCTGGAATATGAATTTAAAGATGGTGTAAATAAATACTTGGCTAAGGCAAATGGAAAAATGAAAACCTTGGCGGATGTGATTGCCTTCAATAAAAAAAATGAGGATACGGCGATGCCTTATTTTAAACAAGAGATATTAGAAAAATGTGAAAAGACAAAAGGCTTGAATGAAGAAGAATATCGCAAGGCATTAATTAATAGCCACGAGGGTAGCAAGAAATTACTGAACGATATTATGAACATCAATAAACTGGATGCAATTACTGGCCTTACGATGGGAATGAGTTGTGCGATAGATAAAATATATGGTGATAGATGGGGTTCGGTTTTCTTAACGCAACCGGCAGCGATTAGTGGGTTTCCGCACCTTACTGTTCCGGCGGGGCAGGTGTATGGACTTCCGGTGGGGATTTCATTTTTTGGTAAAGCATTTACGGAAGAGAAGCTTTTAGCTATGGGTTATGCGTATGAGCAGGCTACGATGCATAGGGAGTTGCCGAAGTTTTTGGCTAGTCTCTAATGGTTTTCGTAATTTTTAATTCGAAATTTTTTTCTCTCCACCATAAAAATATTAGGTTGATATTCTCGTAATCGCTCTTTGCCGCTGGGCATCGTATTTGCGCCGCCGCTGTGAAAAATAGGACGTCGCAATATGCCCTTCGGTCATTGCGCCTCCTTTTGCTATCGCAAAAGCCTATCTTTCAAGGCGCCTCTGCAAATACTGGTAGAGGTTTCTAAATATATTTATTTCAAACTCTTGTGCAATAAATCAATTAGCTGTTGAGAACTTGCGAAAGCTTGTAATTCGTAATTTTCAATTCGTAGTTGCTTTAGCTCCACCATAAAAGTATTAGGTTGATATTCTCGTAATCGCTCTTCGCCGCGGCGAACTGGTAGAGGTTTTTACAAGTATTTGAATCTGGTTAGCCTGCAATTGTGCATTTACTGCATACTTCTGCCAATCCCGAAGGGATGATATTATTATAGAATATTTTTGGCCAAGTTATAAAAACCCTAAAAGGGTGGCATTATAACAGTTAAGATTATAAAGAACAAAAAGAGAAAATAATGTCACCCGTTCCGGGTTTTGAGAAATATTAATGTTTGGTTACTATAATAATGTCAGCCCTTCAGGCTTTTGTTCGCAGCGGCGAATGAAATGGCTTTGTGTTATAAAAAATTGTACTTGATCAATTCGATGCTTTCAACCGCAGCCATACTTGCTTGAAAAATTTCTTGGGAGATAATAATAACGCTTGCATTGTTTTAGAATTGCTTCAACTACTTTTACTGTAAGGACGTCCGCCGCGGTAGACTTTGAAATATAAAAAAGATGGGCATTTTTCTACTATAAGGTCATCCCGTAGGGATTTTAGAAACAGATGCGCTCATTGACTAGAAAAGCCTTTACAAAATTTTAAAAATAATTATTGAAAAAAAATCTTGATACCGCCCTAGCAAAATCTTGGTGTAAACCAAGAACTGCTGATAGCCACAAAGGAACCTTTGGTCACGGCTTACTGATGGCAGGAAGTAAAGGAATGATGGGTGCTGCTCTGATAAGTAGCAGAGCTTGTTTACGAAGTGGGATTGGATTATTGACCACAATGGTACCTGCATCGGAACGGATAATTTTACAGCAGGGTATTCCCGAAGCGATGTTACAGTTCAAATTGTCTACTGCAAAGATGCTAGAAAAATTTACAGCAATTGCTGTAGGACCAGGGATAGGAACTAAAAAGGCAACCGTACTATGTCTAGAAAAGATAATAAAGACTGCTCCCCAAAAACTATTGCTAGATGCAGATGCGCTAAATATTCTCTCTGCAAATAACAAAATGTTGTCTATCCTTCCAGCGCAAACGATTCTTACGCCCCATGTAAAAGAATTTGATAGAATTTTTGGAATACATCCATCCATAGAAAAAAGAATAGAAGCTGCGATGGCTGTAGCGAAGCAATTAAACATTGTAATTGTGCTAAAAAATGCTGTAACGATTATTACAGATGGAGAAGACATCATATACAATGATCACCCAAATGCTGGACTGGCAAAAGGCGGAAGTGGTGATATGCTTTCAGGAATTATCTTGGCCTTACTCTCACAAGACTATAAGCCAATGCAAGCGGCAAGTTTAGGCGTTTACCTCCACACGACTGCAGCAGCCTTATGTTTAGAAACGCAGAGTGAAGAATCAATGCTGGCTACAGACGTGATTGAATATATAGGTGCGGCTTTTAAAACGCTACAATAATTACCAAGTACTACATTTGCAGCAAACCAATTAATTTTGTGACCTTTGACTTTTGGAGTAAAGGATTGATAACAAATACAAATTTTATTTTGAGCGAAAACATTTTATATATAATTGCAGCTTTTGTTCTTGGTTTTGCGGTAGCGTGGATTATTCGCAGCTCGATGATGTACAAGCAGAAAAAAATACTAAAAAGCACAGAGGGGTTTTTAGAAAGCGAAAGATTGAAAAAGGAAACGCTAAGAAACGAAAACGCAATGGTGCATCGGGAGAAGGCTACAGTGGAAATAGAACTTAGCAAAAAACTGAAAGACGCTTACGCTATAATGAAGCAGATGGATGAAGATATCTTATTACTACAATTGAGTAATGAGGAAACAGAAGAGCTATTAAAAGCAGGTCAGCCAGAACTCCACGATTTAAAACTGAAACTAATGGAGGCGAATAATACTATTTCGAGGCTGAAGGGGAGTTAGGAAAAAATCCTTAGTCACAAAAAGCATTACATCTTACCTTAATTCTTTTGGCTACTTTTCTTTATTAGCCAAGGCTAAACTTCTCCTCGTCAAGGATAAAAATTTATAGTATTTTTTGTAAGTAATAATTCATACTTCACCTATGCATTGGAGACAAAGAATAGAATTAATAGCCGTTGGTTACACCGAGCTGATGTACGAAGGTAAAAGGTATGCAATGACTAGAACTGATTTCAACGAAGGAAAAAGTATAAAAATTTATGCAGAACAACTCGGCGGAAAACAATTTATCAGCTTTAATTATTACATCACAAATTCAGCTCAAATATTAAAACCTTGCGAAATGCCAGAGCATGCTGTCATTCATTTTTTAGAAAATATTGTGACGATATAGTAAACACTTAGAAAGACTTCTTCGTTTATAACAAAATGACAAATCGGTACGAATATTGGAAAAAGTAAAAGAAAAAATTATGGACAATAATAAAAAAGCATACATCGCAGGTGGATGTTTCTGGGGAGTAGAAGACCTTTTTAGAAAACAGCCAGGAATCGTAGATACAGAAGTGGGTTACATAGGTGGGGAAAATGAAAATCCAACTTATCAAAATCATCCCGGCCACGCAGAGGGAATAGAAATAACTTATGACCCTGCGATAACGGACTTTAAAAAAATACTTGATTTCTTTTATCGTATTCACGATCCCTCTACAGTAGATAAACAAGGTAATGATAGAGGATCAAGTTATCGCTCGGCAATATTCATCCAAAATGAAGAAGAAAGAAGAACTGCAGAGGAGGTCATTAAAATTGTAGATGACTCTAAAAGATGGCCTGGAAAAGTGGTGACAACACTAGAGCCAATTGCTACATTTTGGCCAGCAGAAAAAGAGCATCAAGATTACTTAGTTAGAATCCCTCACGGCTATACTTGCCATTTTGAAAGATTTGGTACGTTTTTGTAGATATTGCTTTAGATAGAATACTTTCTGACAAAAAATAAAGCTAAAAATTGTTATTGTAGTAATGTACGAGGTATATGCTATTTTATTGAAGACTGTCAAGTTATTTAAACACTCGGCTTGGCAGAAAAGAGTAAAAACCAACCCATTCGTAACATTGAACAAGTCCCAGAGCGATATGAATTTAATGCTGGAGGGATTTTCCAAAAACTGAGGTAGAGAATGAGTATGTTACGTTAAAAGTGTATGAAACAGGATTAACAATCTTCAAAATTGCTAAAGAAAGCGATTTGAAAAATTTAATTTATGACTGGTCGGCTTTTGTTTTAAATTTTGGAAAGGATATTTTGCCCCTATCGACAGCGTTGAAAAAATCAAGAATAATTATTTGAACGAACTGAAGCAAATTTTTCTGAGATAGATTTTGAAAATTATAAGCCAAAATATGCCACGCTTACTATGTATAAGGTGGGGAAGGGTTGGTTTAATGAAGAACAGAATGAATTGATAAGAGGGCATTGTACATAGTTAAATAAACTATTTGACAGCTGTGTTTATTGTTCTTAATTTCTAAAAAAATACGATTTAGCTAAAGTTGATTAAAAATAAAAAAGCTAAACATGAAGCACAAACATTTTGTTATTCCCTAATCGCCTAATGCGCTATATCATCCTCCGACACCCCCTTTTCAGGAAACATTGGCTGGTTAAGCTGTACTACCTTACGCTTTCCCTTTGCTTTTTTCATCATCGTCATATTGAGCAACTCTACAATAAATGAAAACGCCATACCAAAATAAATATAATTTTTAAGTCCTAGAGCATGGGCTTTTTCTGGAGCCCAGCCCTCCATAAGTAGAGAAAGACCAATCATTACCAAGAAGGACAGCGCAAGCATTTTTAAAGTAGGATGCTGCGCTATAAATCTTGCAATAGCAGGACTAAATACAAACATTATAATCATTGCTATAACCACTGCAGCTATCATAATCTCTACGTGGTCAGCAGTACCGCCGGCTGTAATGATACTATCAAATGAAAAGACGGCGTCAATAATTAGAATCTGCATCATCGCATTAGGGAGGCTCAGTTGCTTTTTGGGTTCTAAGCTATTGTGCTCCTCCTCGCCTTCTAGCTTTTGGTGTATTTCTTTTACAGATTTATAAATGAGAAAAAGCCCACCAACAATCATTACGATACTTGCCAAGTCAAAACCTTTCCCAAACCAAGATTCTGGAATTATATAGTGTCCTTTTTGGCTCAACAACCAACCAAGACCAAGCAGCATAAGACTACGCATTATCATCCCACTAATCATCCAAAACCTGCGGGCAGATTTTTGCTTCTTCTCATCTGGCAGCCTATTCATAATGATACTTACAAAAATTACATTGTCTATACCGAGTACGATTTCTAAAATAACCAATACAAAAAAACTAATAATGGCTTCTGAGGTAAATAAATGCTCCATAATATTATTGAAAGGGTTTTAGATTATACTTAATTGGCGGCAAATATAGCGCCGATTTTAATCCCGTTATTTATGAATTATATTTAATAGCCCCAGACTATTTGCAGTTATAATTTTTCTATCAATTGATATAAAATAATTTACCTTCAAAATTATATTCTACAACTGCTCAATTCCAACAGGGGCAAGCTATAATTTTAAGGAGATGAAGGCATTTATGATAGGCAGGTTTAACGGAATGAAGTATGCGATAGTGGGTCTAAAAAGACTATTTAAAGAACACTCTATTATTGCTCAACTTTGTGTAGCTGCATTTTTTACAGCGCTAGGATTCTATTTTCATATTACTAAGACAGAGTGGATTTTTCAAATGCTTTGCTTCGGATTAGTACTATCTGTTGAAGGATTAAATACAGCTGTAGAAGAGCTTTGTGATTTTGTGCACAAGGACAGGCACCCTAAGATAGGAGAGATAAAAGACATAGGCGCAGGTGCCGTTTTGTTTACTGGTATTTTTGCTTTTATAGTTATGGTTATTATTTACTACCCTTATATTTTCAATTAAAATGAAGCGATTATTTGCTGGCAGATTTGCCCTTTTATTTAGTTTTATACTTACCTATATTCTCATCAGCTTCATTACAAGGCTAGTATTTTATGTAATGGCTTGGTCAGATATTTCCTTCTCAATTGTAAGCATTGGTAAAATGTTTTTCCTCGGTTTCATTTTTGATCTTTCTGTCTCTATTTGTTTTGCGGCCTTATACAGCCTGTACTTGCTGCTATTGCCTTCCCGCTGGATCGGCAGCAGGCTAGATAAGATTTTGAGTTATTTTGTAATTAGCTTAATGTTATTCATTGCATTATTTGCGTTCTTTTCTGAGTTTCCTTTTTGGGGAGAATTTAGTAGTCGATTTAATTTTATAGCAGTAGATTATTTAATTTATACCTACGAAGTTGTAAAAAATATCAATGAATCTCTTCCCATTCCCATCATTATCACTGGGCTAGTAGCTTGCGTGGCTATCGCTTTTTTCATTTACAAAAAGAGAGGAATTCTTCGAAATACATTTACCACAAAAACACGAATTGGTTATAGAGCTTTAGTGATAATTCCATTATTGATTGTAGGGTTTCTAGCTGTCTTTTTTCTAAAAAATAGAATGGCAGAAACCAACGAAAATATTTACGTAAATGAGTTAAGCAAGAATGGTGTGTTCTCTTTGTTTGCAGCCTATCGTTCTAATGAGTTAAATTATAATACTTTTTATCCTAATCTGGGTGGCGATTCTGCTTATGCCGCTATAAGAACAGAATTAGCGCAGCCTAATGCCATCTTTACAAGTAGCGAGATAAAAGATATACATCGACAAATAAATGATTCGGGCATCGCTAAGCCCAATATTGTACTCATAGCGATAGAAAGTTTTAGTGCGGAATTCTTGGCACATTATGGCAATACCCAAAATATTACGCCTGTATATGACGCTTTGATGGATAGCAGCATCAACTTCTCTAACCTATACGCCACGGGCACTCGTACGGTACGAGGTATGGAGGCGCTTACTTTATGTGTGCCACCTACGCCAGGAAATAGTATTGTACGTAGGCCCGGCAACGCTAATCTTTCTTCTATAGCTACGATACTAAAAGAGAAAAGGTATGACCTAAAATTTATCTATGGCGGCGATGGTTATTTTGATAATATGAACACATTTTTTGGTGGTCAAGGATTTGATATTGTTGATAGAAATAGAGGCAATGCATTATCAGACGAAATAAAAACTACCCGCTACAACATCGCAGATACAGAAACTAGTTTTGAAAACGCCTGGGGAATTTGCGATGAAGATATTTACACTCAATCCTTAAAGTATGCGAGCAAGTCTGCAGGAAAAAACCAACCGTTTTTTCAATTTGTAATGACGACCTCAAATCATAAACCATTTAGTTATCCTGCCGGAAAAATAGACCTACCGCCGGGAAGTAGAGAAGGAGCAGTAAAATACACAGATTATGCAATAGGAAAATATTTAGAAGCAGCTCGCATGCAGCCTTGGTTTGCGAATACAGTTTTTGTAATCGTAGCAGATCATTGTGCCAGCAGCGCAGGTAAGTGGGAGATAAATATTGAAAGACATCATATCCCGGCAGTAATTTATAATTATAAACACAACCACGAAAAGATTACAAAGCTTAGCTCACAAATTGATTTAATGCCTACTCTATTTGGACTATTTCATTGGAAATATAGCACAGCCCTGTATGGCAAGGATTTAGCTCTAGTAAAGCCAGAGGATGAACGAGCGCTCATAGGAAATTACCGCACCCTTGGCTTGCTAAAGCAGAATGTTTTTACTGAAATAAATGATAGGCGTAAGACCACACAATACTCTTGGGATGCTACGACTAACACTATGAAAAACTTAAACAGTGTACAAAAGGATAGCCTTAGATTATTGACAATTGCATATTATCAAACAGCGAGTGAGCGGTTTAGTAATGGGGAGATGAAGGAGAAATAATTTGTTGATTTGTCGGTTCGAAGATTTGAGAATGGAGGGCAAGTTTCTAAGTTAATTGCAGCTCTCTCCGTAGATGTGAAGGCGTAATGTTTTTTTCTTAACACTAAGAACACGGAGGAGAGGCCAAAAAAGTTGATTCTTTTTATTAAATCTAAAGTATTCTATTATTTTAAGACACGGAGAACACGGAGTTTAGAGTATAGCGGTTTGAAAAGCTTGCTCCATCCCGTGTCCTTCGTGTATTATAAACTGAAGACAGAAATAGAGAAAAAAAATATTTTTCATTATAGTACTCCTACTTTGTGTCCTTCGTGTTTAAATCTTTTCCAAGTTCAAACGTTTCTGCATTAATCTTCTGTTTGTCTACCTCTGAGGAAAATTGATGTAATAAAATCTTCAACTTAGGGTTGATGATATTTTGACAAAAAGGCTTTTCAGGATTGGAATAATAATAGTCTAAAAATTGATCTTGATTTTTCTTAAACGCTACGAATGGTAAGACCTGCGTAATAATTTTATCGGAGAAAAGCGGTTGAAAAGATTGAATGATTTCAATTGCTTCTTGATTTTGATCTTCATCAAAATAATATACAGCAGAGCGATATTTGTTTCGCATAGAATGATTCGAAGTACAACTGTGCGTGTGAAGATGAATTTCAATTAATGTATTCAAGGACATTATAGAGTCATCGAAATATACAATTACTGCTTCCGAGAAACTTGCATTTCCTTTCTCGGAACTAATCCAACCCTGCTCTACTTTCATCACCCCAATCACTGATTGAAAGATGGCTTCTGTACACCAATGACAGCTTCCGCCAAGACCTATTTTACTTTCCATAGTTTTAAAATAAAACAAAAATCGTACAAATAAAAAAGCCGCTCAATTATAAAATCAAGCGGCATATATTATTTTCTAATTAGAACTTTATTTCAATACTTCTCTGCTAATCACCAATTTTTGTATCTCACTCGTTCCTTCTCCAATTGTACAAAGCTTACTATCCCTATAAAACTTCTCAACCGGGAAATCTTTCGTATAACCGTAACCGCCGAAAACCTGCACCGCATCTGTACTTATTTCTACAGAAATTTCGCTGGCATAATATTTTGCCATTGCAGCCTCTTTTGTCATTGGTAAGCCCTTCATTTTAAGATCGCAAGCCTGATTGATGAGCAATGCAGCACATTCAATTTTTGTAGCCATATCTGCTAGCTTAAATGCAATGCCCTGAAAATTAGAAATAGGCTGGTCAAACTGTTCTCTCTCTTTTGAATATTGTAGCGCCGCTTCATAAGCACCTCTTGCAATACCCAATGATAATGCTGCAATAGAAATACGGCCGCCATCTAATATTTTCATTGCTTGCTTAAAGCCACTTCCTACTTCTCCTAATCTTTGACTATCAGAAATGATACAATTATCGAAAAGCATTTCGCAGGTTTCACTCGCACGCATTCCAAGTTTATTTTCTTTTTTGCCAGCAGCAAATCCTGCAGTACCTCTTTCTACAATGAAAGCAGTAGAATTATTCTTTGCTCTAGGCTCACCGGTTCTGCAAACTACCACTGCGATGTCTCCACTTTTACCGTGGGTAATCCAGCTCTTCGTTCCATTTATAACCCAATTGTCGCCATCTTTTACAGCAGTAGTTTTCATATTACCAGCATCACTACCTGTATTGGGCTCAGTAAGACCCCAAGCACCGATATGTTCTGCTGTTGCCAGCTTTGGCAAATATTTTTTCTTTTGTTCCTCAGTACCAAAGGCAAGAATATGACCCGTACAAAGACTATTGTGGGCCGCCATAGAAAGACCTACGCTGCCACACACTTTTGATATTTCCTGTATAGCGGCATTGTATTCATAATAACCAAAACCAGATCCTCCGTATTCTTCTGGCACTAACATACCCATCAATCCTAGCTTTCCCATTTCCTTAAAAGTCTCTACAGGAAAGTGTTGTGGCTCATCCCACTCCATAATATGTGGGCGAATATATTGTTCTGCAAAATCTCTAGCACTAGCGGCTACTTGCGTTGTAAGTTCGTTTTCTTGAAAATTCATAGTTGGCAATTTGGGGTGTTAATTTATAATCGAGGTGCAAATTTAGGTAATTGTTATTTGAGGACAGGTTTATAGCACCGGGATAGTTAAAAGGGTTTGAATTATAAGTCTAGAAACAAAGCAAAGTAAGATTTGTTCTCTAAAAGCCTGTCAACGTAGATGATGTATTTGTATAATATGAAACATTGGTAATGCGAATCCCAATGGCAAATTGACCATAAGCGCAACTTTTCGATTTGTCTATCGTTTCAAAAGAGGCCTATACAAATTACGATATGCGCACAATAAGAATCTTCAGATTGTCGATTAGGATATAACAAAATGATAGCCGTTACTCCTCAGTAAACGGCTATCGTACTTTAGAATTCCACTTCTACCCAAACTACATCTTAATAATTTCTACCCTTCTGTTACTTGCTTTTCCCACGCTAGTGCTATTGCTCGCAACAGGTACAGCGGCGCCTTTACCATCCGTCTGCATCCGACTACCGTCAATGCCAAAATCTTTTTGCAATGCATCTTTTACAGCTTGTGCTCTTTCTTTGGAAAGACTAAGATTTGCAGTAGCATCTCCATCACTATCTGTATGGCCTACGATATTTACTTTTACAGTTGGGTTGTCTTTTAGTACGGTGGCTATTTCTTTTAGCGTGCCATAAGAGTTAGGCAAGATGGAAGATTCATTTACTTTAAATAAAATTCCTGTCGTCACTAATTTCCCTTCTGTTATTAATTTACTTCTTGTATCTGGCGCACCTACTGCGTAACGAACATTGGCGACCATAAATTCGTCTTTGTTATCATTCGTTGAGTAGTTCATATACTGTGTTCCAAATTTGAACATATTGTATTTCTGCTTCGGATCGAAAGCCTGTGGTATATCTAATATTTTATCTTGATTTACATAAAGCCTTAACCTTCCGTTTTGTCTCCAAATAGACACTCTGGCAAAAACGGGGTCTGTTTTTTCCAGATCTTTAGCCTCCAGACTTTTCACCGACAAACCTTCATTCTGCGAAACGGTTTCTCCTTTTTCTACCACGTAATATCTTGCAGAACCCTCACCAGCAAGCCATCTAAATTGAATATAATCACTCGGATATTCTTCCGATACATCCTTTCTCGCATTTGTAGAAGGCATAAAGATCAATTGATAATTCAAAATATTATTACTTCTATATCTTGTAAAAACGTCAAACTCTAAAGTAAAATTTACAGGTAAATCTTTTACCGCTTCTGGCTGAAAATAGCCGTCCTTACTCATAAATAGCCAATTGGATGCAGAGCCATCAAGCTTAACAACTTCTGCGCTAGAGTTAGTATTCCAGCCTGTAGGAAAATCTCCAAGACTTACATTAGAGAAATCTTCGTAAGCTATTATTTTTTCGCCAGGTATAAAATCGAATTTAGAATAAACTGATAAAGGAGCTGTTTTAGTCATTCCGTTAGACGAACCATTGTTGCCAGTTGCTCCTTTACTTCCTAATGATTCGCCGCTTGAAGTATTATCAGCATCTGTGGTTTTAGATTTTTTATCTTTTTTCTTAAAGATATTTCCGATTCCCTCTTCTACTTTATCTAAACCTTTATCTACAGTATTATCTACTTTGTTATTGGCTCTGCTTTCAGCCTTGTTCTTTGCAATTACTTTTGGTTTAATGATTTGAGCGTTGATGTTGCTCATTCCAAATGCAAGACAAATTAATAAAATGATTGCTTTCATATTTTTGTTTTTAATTTTTCTGCGGTTGTTTATTATTGTTTTTGTTGCTCGAGTTGTTTCACTCGTTCTGTCAATTTTTCTATTAAAGCTTGCTGTTCTTGCATTGCTTTTATGAGCGGTACTACAAATTCTGCGTAGCGTAAACTGTAGGCTGCATCAGCATTGGCTGGCTTATCTACACCGCTAAATTTAAAGTTGAGGTCAGTTGCAGCTTTATCTACCTCCTGCGCAATGAAGCCTGTGTGTATTGCTTTAGTAGCGATATCTATTTCTTCTTTGCTCGCATTTTCATCTTGTGCAGCATTGGTGTAAGTGAAGGAAACAGGGCGAAGTTTTTTGATAAATTCAAGACCAGGCACATCTTCTTTTACATTTGTTTTATATCGACCATCGCTAAGCGTGCTCCAGCTTACCTGACCCCCGATGGAGCCCATAAATGCATTGCCTATTCTTGCTTGGTTATTGGCGGTGATAGAGGTTACGTTTGCACCAACAGCTACAGTATTAAAAAAGGACAGGTTGGTGCCAGTGCTTCCAATGAGTTTTCCTACCCACACGTTGTCATAACCGGTACTGAGTTTCTCCCCTGTTTTTTCTCCGATGAGCACATTTCCATAAGCACGCAAACCATAACCAGCTCTATAGCCGATTACAGTGTTGGCCACCACATCGGTGCCCGTGCCTGTTTCAGCCATTGCAGAGTTGCCCACTACTGTATTAAAATCACCGGTTTCATTTCTATAATTTGCAAAATTTCCCACGGCAACATTTCCATTTCCTGTCAAGTTTTGGAAAAGAGCATCTTTACCGATTGCAATATTTTGATTGCTACTCGTTGCTTTGTATAATGCTCGTTTTCCGATTGCTATGTTATTATCACCAGTTTCGTTTAACTGCATTGCTAGATAACCTATAGCTACATTTTCAACGCCTAGGGTATTACTATTTAAAGTTGCCCATCCTAAACCTATATTTTCTCGTCCATTATTACTATATAGGGAACTTGCTCCTATTGCGATATTGAATGCACCAGATACATTTTTAAATAAAGCATTATTGCCTACAGCAATATTTTCTTCTCCTGAGACATTTGCCACTAGGGCGCTTTTACCTAGAGCAAGATTCCCAGCACCAGTAGTATTATTATATAGAGATGAAGCGCCAATCGCTATATTATCAGCAACTGTATTTTTCCTAAGGGTATTTACTCCAATAGCAATATTGTTAGAACCTGTTTGATTTGAGAATAAGGCAGAATCGCCTATTGCTATTGAGAGGCTAGCATTTGTGTTATTCCTTAGCGCCTCGCTTCCTACCGCAATATTTCGGTTACCAAGATTATTACTACGGAGCGAATTTATACCAAAGGCCAAGTTTTTATCTCCTCTATTGAAAAGGAGTGAACTTGAACCCATTGCAATATTTCCAAAGCCGATATTATTAGCTAAAGCAGAGCCGCCAATGCCAATATTGGAATTTCCTGTATTAAATGAAAGTACACTTGAGCCCAATCCTATATTACCAAAACCAGTATTACTTCTCATTGAGCTGTTACCTACAGCAATATTGTTGTCATTATCATTGTTCTTTAATGCATCTACTCCGATAGCCACATTTTCTCTACCAGAAATATTTTCATACAGTGCAGAATCCCCTAATGCAATATTATTGCTGCCAGTCGTGTTATTTAGTAAACTCCTGGACCCTACTCCGATGTTTTTTGTTCCCGAACTGTTGTTATAAAGAGCGGTGAAGCCAACGCCAACATTGCTACTTGCGGTATTAGCACGCAAGGCAAAAGCTCCAACCGCGACATTTGCATTGCCAGTTTGATTAAGAGAAGAAGCGTAGTTACCAATAGCTACATTTTGACTACCATTTTTGTTACTTGATGCGGCTAAAGTTCCCATTGCGACATTACCGTACCCAAGACCATTGTTGATGAGCGCATCATTTCCTACAGCAACGTTGGCATCCCCAAAATTGCTTTTTAAAGCCTGCCTACCTAAGGCGATATTGTCTTCTCCTCCAATGTTTTTATTTAGTGCAGAATCGCCAATGCCAATATTTTTACCGCTGTAATAATTATTTGCAAGTGCAGCTTTTCCTAATGCAATAACCCCATCGGTTCCTATTCGTCCAACGTTCTTATTATTTACCCTAAACATTAATGGCTTATTATCCGTAGTCCCCAAAAAGTTTGTAGCACTATCTGTACCAGCATTACCAGTAAGCGACCATCCATTTGCAATGGGCCCATCTTGTATTTTTTTCCAATCAGGTGCTACAGCTGTTCCCTTGTTGATGTAAAGACCTGTACCAGTAAGTCCGCCGACTATTAAGCTGGTCATATTATAAACTATGAGTGAGGTAGCAGGACTCAGGATTGTTACAGCATCTGTGGTGCCACCGAGAAATACCCTTGGTACTAACAAGCCTTTGTTATCAGCACTGATGTCTAAGATGGCACTGTTATTTGGTAAAGCACCTGTATTATTTACCCCGACGCTTTGTGCGCTAAGGGTATAGGAAATAAATAAAAGCGTAACAAAGAAAAGATGTTTCATAAAGCAATGATTGTTTAATACATTGAAAGTATTTAGCTTTCGCTGTACCTGCTTTACGAAATGAGTAAACTGCCTATTTGAAAAAGTATAACACTAATTAAATATGTAATATTTACCTCAGCCCAAGTTTTTTTAAGACTTCATCTTTTTTATTTCTGGAGATGGGATGTGTGCTGTTATCTATAAGCTCAAAAAATCCGCCATCGGATCGTATATACTTTTTGATAGCACTTATTTTAATCAAGTACTTACTATGTATTCTAAGAAACTGCTCTGTGGGAAGTAATTCCTCAATGTATTTTAAAGTTTTACTGATATGAAGTTTTCTGCCATCATTCATAAATATGAAACAATAGTTGTCGCTGCTTTCGCACCTTATAATTTCCTCTATGTCTAAAAACTCATAGCCATTTCCTATGGGTACAATCAGTTTATTGCCTACAGTATTTAAGCTGTATTCTTGTTCTTGTACATCCAAGCTCTGTAACCTTTCTACACTACTCACTAGCTCATCTTTATATACTGGTTTTATTAAATAATCAAAGGCTGCTACTTTTATAGCGTGCAACATATACCTGTCATAAGCGGTAACGAAAATTACTTTGAACGTAAAATTTCCAAGTTGTTTTAATAAGTCAAAGCCACTAAGCCTAGGCATTTCGATATCTAAGAATACTATATCTGGATTATGCTGTTGTAAATATTCAAAAGCCTCCACACCATCTCCAATTACAGCAGCTACCTGTATTGTAGGACAATACCGCTCTAATAATAAGCTCATTATTTTCCTGCCGTCTTCTTCATCATCTATAATTACGGCGCTTAATTTTTCTTTCATCATTACACATTTAAAGTAACAACAGTACCTGTACCGTCAGTATTTTTATCTGCTACAGATATCTTATAATCTTTTTTACTCTGCTCATTTATTAACTCAAATCGCTTTTTAATAATATTGATCCCAAAAGATTTTTGCTTAGTACTCATTTTAGATTTTAGCGCTGCCGAGGCTTTTCTACCAATGCCATTATCTTCTACAATAATGGTAACCGCTTCTGCTTGTTGTACAATTTTAATAAGTAAATGCCCCTGGCTGCTATTTTGTAAAAGTCCATGCCACAAGGCATTTTCAACAATGGGTTGTACAATCAAAGACGGAATTTTATACTCCTTGTTTACTGGTTCTATATACTCAACTGCATAAGTAAATTTATCTTTAAACCTTAGTTTTTCCATATCCAAATAGTTTTCTACCATTTGTATTTCGTCATGGATGCTTATAAACTCTTGCTCACTATAGTTTAGTATTCTTCTGATAAGTTTTGAAAACTTTACGATGTAAGAACTTGCTTCCTCAGACTTGTTTTCCAATACATAAAGATTAATAGAGTTTAAGCTATTAGAAATAAAGTGGGGATTCATTTGGCTTCGTAGACTTACCATTTCAAATTGTTTTGCCTTTGCCTTATTTCTTTTTTCACTCTCAAGCAATCTGTAAAAATAGTAACCGAATGCAGCTGTTGCCAAAAAAACGAGACCGTAAAACCAAAACGATTCATACCAGGGTGTCTTTACAAGAATCGTTATTTCTTGAGTTTGATTGGCTGTATTATGATACGAGGAGGAGCTATTTTTTAAAGATAACTTATAGACACCTGCTTTATTTGTGCTGATCGTGGCCAGATTTTCTGGGGCTTTTATCCAAGGCCCATTATCTACTTTGTACCAATAAATATCTTCAAAACTATTTTGAAAATAGTTGGCTAATTTAATAGTAATAAAGGGATTGTCAACGGTGGTTTTTATAGTCTTTTCTAAGGCTAATTGATAATTATTTGTGCTTAGTTTTTCGCCGAAATAAATCTCGTCAAATGATATCTTACCGGGGAACGATGAAGGACTTCTACTTTCTATATTTACAAGTGCGTAGCCTCCTTCTACACCTGTAATATATTTATTATCGAGTATGTGATTATACTGGCTGTAGATAGGCTCTGCCAAGCCATTATTGAAAGTAACATAGTGATAACTAAGATCCTTATCATCTATAATAGCTAAGCCTTCTTTTGACCGCACAACTATTTTATTATCTGCAATATTAATTTGTCTGATAATAAAAGATGGAAAACGGTGACTTTCATTAAAATTAGTGAAGCTTATGTTTTCGAATATATTACGTTTTCTCGCTAGTATATTTCCATATAATTTATTATAATCACAGAATTTTAAAATGGAGCCATAATCACCCCACCAAAATCTATTTTTATTATCTAAGCCCACCGCACTAGCCTGTTCCTTATCAAAAATAGTACTACTCAGATGCTGAGAAAATAATTCATCGGTGGTTGTGTTATATGCGGCAAGCCCTTTTATCATTCCTATCCAAAGTATCTTATTTTTATCTTCATAAAGCCTATATACTTCTGACAAGTGATTGTCTGCAGTAGCTTTTATAAGCCTTGTATCTGTGGTGATTGCTTTGTGTATCACAACGTCTCCGCTAGTAGTACCAAGAAAAACCTTACCATCGCTACCTTCTGCTATATTTTGAAACTTGAGCCGCAGTTTGTTGAGTGGCTCATATGGTTGAATGGCGTAAGTGGAAGCATCCATAGTATACAGCAAGCTGCTTTTGGTTAAAAGCAGTAGCCGTTTTCCATCTAGTCGTATGGTATGTAATATGTTTTCTTTAGAAAGTTTTGGGTAGATACTTTTGTTTATAGGCAGAGTCAAAACATTAATAAGCGCATCCTCTTCTTTTACAAATAGATCACTAACTTTTTCAAAAGCGAAAAATATTTTTTTGTCAAAAGGATAACAAGAGGTAGGATAAAATGATGGTAACCTTTTATCGCTGTAATAAGAGATATTGTCATTAATGGGCTCACTTATTTCAAACCAAGTAAGATTTGTCTGAAGAGTAGTTATTCCACCGTGATAAAATACGTGGTGAATACTATCAATTAATCTCCCGCCAGCGGTCACATAAATGTTGTTTTTGTTGTAATAATATTTTGGAGGGGTAATGGCAGAAGCAGGTATTTCATTCTCCGTAAAAAAGTCGAAGTATCTATCTTGGGAAAAGATATAAATAGATTTAGAGTCGTGTACAATACTGTCTATAGCTACTGAGAATGTTTTTTGAGCGGCGCTATTTTTTATAAAGTCGATTTTGGTATATTCCTTTTGGCCCTTGTAGAATATGAGTAGCTCATCAGCATTGGTAGTGCTGATAAATGAAGCATTGTCTAATTTTAATTTATAGGTAGAGGTAAAATCTGTTGTACCAGCCTTATTAAATTTTATAAGCTTATTGTCGCTAAGCATCCAATAACTTTCAAACTTATCTTTTGCAATACTTTTTGCATAGAAAGGTGTAGTAACTGGATAATTCTTTAAGTCTTTTACAAACAGGGTTTGTTGCGCAAAAATTTGCACGGGTAAAAAAAGAAAAAGAATTATGGCAATGGAGTATCTCAATAACCAAATGTAACATTGATTTCTTGATACACGGGTGCTATTGAGCAAAATAGCAAATAGGATGATTAATTAGCTATTATAGAAAGCTAAACTACCGAAAGTTTTAAATGGATTCTTTGGCTCTTAGCGCTGCAATTTCTTTCTCTAGCGCTAGCAATCGCTTTTCTAGCTCTGGCAGTTTCCTACTTACCGCTTGGCTACGTAGCGCAGAAGTATAATCGTGTGCAGGCGAACCAGTAACCGCAGACCCAGGTGTATTCAGAGATTTACTCACCCCGCTTTGCGCATTTATCTTACAACCATCGGCAATTTGAATATGGCCTACAATACCTACCTGGCCACCTATCATAACATTTTTTCCAATTTTTGTACTGCCGCTTACACCGCTTTGCGCTGCTATCACTGTATTAGAGCCTACTTCTACGTTATGTGCAATTTGTAATAGATTGTCAAGCTTGGCGCCCGTTCTTATTATGGTGCTGCCGATAGTTGCTCGGTCTATGGTAGAATTAGCGCCTATTTCTACGCCATCTTCTATTACTACATTACCTATTTGTGGAACTTTTTTTAGCGAACCATCTGCTTGTGGTGCATATCCAAAGCCATCGCTACCTATAACAGAGCCAGAATGAATGACCACCTTTTTTCCTACAAGCGTTTCGCTATACAGCTTTACGCCAGCATTGATGATACTATGCTCATCTATAGCCACGTTGTTACCAATATAAGTATGCGGAAATATTTTTACATCATTAGCTATAATACAATTTTCACCGATGTATGCAAAGGCGCCAATGTACACATTGTCGCCAATCTTGGCTGTGGGATGTATGAATGAAGGTTGCTCTATGCCAACTAAAGCTTGCGTTTTCATTTGCTGGTAAGCATTAAGTAAAACCGCAAAAGCTGAATAGGCGTCTGGTACCCGAATAAGCGTAGCAGTAAGTTTTTCTTTGAGCACGGTGGCTTCGCTAAGAATGATGATGCCTGCTTTTGTGCTATACAAATAATCTTCATATTTCGGATTGGCAAAGAAACTAAGCTCATTGTTTTGAGCTTGTTCTATTTTACCAAAACCAGAAACAGAAGTTGTTTCGTCACCCTCTATTTTTCCATTGATGAGAGCAGCTATTTGTGCAGCAGTAAAATTCATCTTGTGTGTATTATTTTATTTTAACTAAGGGATGGATAACAAATGTAATATTTTTTAATACTTCCTTCTAGGTTTCGGTTTATTAAAGCATCATCCACCGCACTTATATCTTTTACGCTCCCGTCTTTAAACAAAATATTGATTTGCTCCTGTGTGCTGTCATAAGTATTAGTGCCAGTTACGCCAGAAAAAACTAGCCACCCCGCCTCTTCTGCACTCAAGGAAAAATGTTGCTGTACCGCCGCTAATTTTTCAGATATCACTTCAGCAGAGAAAGACTCTTTACTATACCTCACTTTCAAAAGTTGCCTATTACAAATACCCTTACACAAGTAAGACAATATTTTATCTGGATGGCTGCACCAGCCCTTCATCGCCATCATCACATCTGTATCATCGAGGGCGCAAAATTGCTCTAGCGTCACATCTTTGAGTTCTTTATTGATAAAATCATTGAGTGGCCCAGCACATTGTGCTTGCACAACTTTTGCTCTGTTGATAATGTGCTTGAGCATTTGCTCGCCGCAAAGCACTGTTTTGTGTAGATACACTTGACCGTACATTAACCTTCGGGCGAGTAGAAACTTTTCTATACTATAAATAGCTTTTTCTTCTACCATCAGCTCACCATTATGTACTACAAGCATTTTTATAATTCTGTCATAACCTATTACACCTTCACTTACACCGCTAAAAAAACTATCTCTATTTAAGTAATCCATTCTATCCACATCTAGCTGCCCACTTACAAGCTGATGCAAGAATTTTTTTGGATGAGTACCCTTAAAAATATCTATTGCTGTTTGTAAAGCACCATTCATTTCCTTATTCATTTCCTCCATAATCATCGATGAAAAAGTCTCGTGGTGAATGCCCGCTGCTAGTGTGTTTTCTAATGCGTGAGAGTAAGGTCCGTGGCCTACATCGTGGAGGAGAATTGCAATTTTTGCTCCCACACATTCATCATCAGTGATATCTGTTCCCTTCTTTTGTAATTCTGCCAGCGCATCACACATTAAGTGATAAGCGCCTAGTGCGTGGTGTAGCCTTGTGTGTACTGCGCCCGGGTACACTAGTTGTGCCATAGCCATTTGGCTAATACGGCGTAACCTTTGAAAGTAAGGATGGCTTACGACTTGCATCACAAGCGGATGGTCGAGAGTGATAAAGCCGTAAACGGGGTCGTTAATTATTTTGCGCAACTTGGAAATAAATTTTTATGTAGTGAAATTATAGCCTACACTGTTAAAAGAATTACAAAGCTAGGTATAACACTCAAAGGCCACTATAAAAAAATTAATTTGTAAGCATTCTTATATTTGATTAAAATAGAAAAAATGAGCGCTGCAAAAATCCTTTGGGTAGATGATGAGATTGATACATTAAACTCGCAAATAATGTTCTTGGAAAATAAGGGCTACGAAGTAAAAACTATCTCCAATGGCTTTGATGCAATAGAGTATGTAAAAGAAAATATTGTAGATGTAGTCTTGATGGATGAAAGTATGCCCGGTCTTACTGGGCTACAAACGCTGCAACAAATAAAAGAACACAATACCAATATTCCTGTGGTGCTCATTACAAAGAATGAAGCGGAGAATATTATGGATGAAGCTATCGGCGGTCAAATCAGCGACTATCTTATAAAGCCGGTGAATCCTAACCAGGTACTGCTATCGCTAAAGAAAATAATAGACAATAAAAGATTGGTAGCAGAGAAAACAACGTCCTCTTATCAGCAGCAGTTCCGTACTTTATTTATGGCACTCAATGATGATTTGGATTATACTGCTTGGATGGAATTGTATAAAAAAATAGTGTATTGGGAACTTGAAATGAAGAAGAGTGATAGCCCTGAGATGCAAGATGTTTTTCAAGCACAGAAGCAAGAAGCCAATACCGAGTTTTTTAAATTCATCAGCAGGAATTATGCTTCTTGGGTTTCGCCGAAGTCAACCGACGCACCTATAATGAGTAATAATCTTTTAAAGTTTAAGGTAGTTCCTCATTTAGAAAAAGGGAAGCCTTTATTTTTTGTCTTGATTGATAATTTACGTTTCGATCAATGGAAGACCATACAACCTATCGTAGCAGAATCTTTCCGCATACACGAAGAAGAAACTTTTTACGCTATACTTCCTACGGCTACGCAATATGCTAGGAATGCCATTTTTGCTGGACTTTTACCCATCGACATAGAAAAACAATTTAAAGAAGAGTGGAAGAATGATGATGAAGAAGGTGGGAAAAACCTGCATGAAGAAACATTCTTGAGAGCCAACCTTAAAAGAATGGGCCACGGAGATCTAAAAATTTCTTATACCAAAATTACCAACCACCACGATGGAGAAAAAATGGTGGACAATATGCACAATCTTTTACAAAATGATCTCAATGTAATTGTGTACAATTTTGTAGATATGCTGAGCCATGCAAGAACAGAGATGGAAGTGTTGAAAGAACTCGCCGGCGATGAAACAAGTTATAGAAGTATTACTGCAAGCTGGTTTGAACATAGTCCACTGCACCAAGCAATGAAGAAGGTTGCCGATAAAAATATAAATATGATTATTGCTACCGATCATGGTAGCACTAGGGTAAAAACGCCTGTAAAAGTAATAGGCGATAAAGCCACTACCGCAAATCTTAGATACAAGCACGGCAGAAATCTGAATTATGAAGAGCGTGATGTGCTTGCCTTCAAAGACCCCAAAGAGGCAGGCTTACCAGTGCCCAATGTAAATAGTAGCTTTATTTTTGCCAAAGGTGATACCTTTCTTTGCTACCCTAATAATTATAATCACTTTGTAAATTATTATAGAAATACTTTTCAACATGGCGGAGTGAGCTTGGAGGAAATGATAGTGCCGGTAATAAGGATGAGTAGTAAGTAGCCTAATGTGATAACACAACATCAGAACGCAACAGCATCGCTCTAATTCCAAGAAATTGGACAAAAAGGGTTATTACAAAAAACCAGTATGTAGGAAGTTGCAAGTAAAGGTTAAGCGACTATGAGATTTAACGTCCCTCAACTAAAAAACTGAAGACATCGGGAGTCTGTGCGGCTATATGTTGCGTTATGAGCGAGATGATTTTCAAAGCGTTACCGTGTACTGTAAGAAAGAAAATTTGTAGTGTTTAATAAATTTTTACAAATAGATGGTAGAGTCAATACTTTGATTGCCCATATTCCTACCGTTGATATTAACAACGATAAACCCAAGCTTCATATTCAGAACTTGTGCCAAGAAGTTATCACGATGGAAGTAGCTAGTTATCTACGTAAAGGATATATTTTACTAGTGCAAAAGTTTCCTAGATCCTTTTCCTAGCTAACAAAGGCTAATGACTGTAGAGGGTCCCGTGTGCTATAATTTGCTTCTACTGTCATTTAGAATATACGTTAGCCTTAAGTATTAATGAACTAATTTACTTTCTACCAATGTAAACTGTCATATTAACAATAGAAGACATAATATATTTTTTTGTATTTAAATATTATTATATACATTTAGGTATCCCACCACATTTTTTTAGGAAGTTTTGTGACTTCAGACTTTGTTTTGACTATAAGATTGCTTCTTATTAGTCGTTGATTTAAACATTTTTTTCGAATACACATTAAATAAAAAATCATGAAAAAATTTTTCTTGTCTGTAATGGCAACGTGTTTCACCTTGCTTTTATTTTCACAAAATGTGGGTATTGGTACTACTACTCCAGCTGCAAAATTAGATGTAAAGTCACTTACTTCGCCTTTGGTAGCGCAGTTTAATGGTGCTTCTCCTATGTACGTGAGCATTTTTGAAAATGATGTTTACCGTGGCTACTGGGGTTCTTATTCAGGAGCTCCCGAAGATGTAGATTTTAGCACCGGTGCTGGTACTACCGGCAAGCTGCACCTAGGAATACAGGCAGTGCCAAAGCTTACCATTAATAATTTAGGTAACGTTGGTATTGGCACAACCAGCCCTAATTACAAGCTGCACGTAACAGGGGGTGATTTATTTGTACAATCAAGCTCAGGATCTCTTAGGTTCGGATATGATGGCAGCAACCAATGGAAGTTTCCTACAACAAATGGTGGCGCCGATTTTAGAATGGAGACTACAACGGATGGAACATCATTCACGCAGCAGCACTATTTTGCACAAAATGGAAATGTGGGTATTGGTACCGGGATTACGGTACCTGCTGCACGATTACATGTAAACGCTACCACATCCGAAACAATCAGAATGCAGGGATCCAGTCCTTATTTATCAATTTACGACAACACAGACGGATATCAAGGATATCTATGGTATAATGGGGCAAACTCTATCGTTTTAGGTAGTTCCACCGCCAATATAAAGTTTGCTTCTTCTGGAAACAGAATGACTATTAATACAGATGGTAGGGTAAGTATTGGAACCGCCAACAATCTTGCTACCGGATACCTGCTGAATGTGGCAGGAAAAGCTATTTGCGAAGAAATTAAAGTTCAATTGGTCGGCAGCTGGCCTGATTATGTTTTTCATAAAAACTACAAGCTTATGCCGTTGGATGAACTTGAAAAATCAATCTCCATTAATAAACACTTACCTAATGTTCCCTCTGCGGCTGACGTAATCGCAGAAAATGGCATTGAAGTAGGCGAGATGAATCGCAAACTATTGGAAAAAGTAGAAGAGCTTACATTATATATCATCGAACTTAATAAAAAAAACATACAGCTGTCTGAAGAAATGCAAAAAATAAAGGTCAGCTTAAAAAAAGTAACGGGAGAATAAAATGACTGGCAGGTGGGAATTCAAAACCTAAAATCATTACAATGAAAATACACTATTGGTAATCTTAATATTTTTTGTAGCCGGAACATAAAACGCTCAATGATCGGATGATTAAAACAAAAGCTTGTTGAGTTAATGATCGAAGCGGAATATTTTTATAAAAAAGAAAATTGTGTGAGGGTGGAGGCGGAGAATAACGAAGAGAAAATATTGAACTGGCTTGCCGGCGACGAAACAAGTTATAGAAGTATTGCGGCAAGTTGGTTTGAACATAGCCCGCTGCACCAAGCGATTAAGAAGATTGCTGATAAAAATATAAATATGATTATTGCTACCGACCATGGTAGCACTAGGGTAAAAACACCCGTAAAAGTAATAGGTGATAAAGCCACCACGGCAAATCTTAGATATAAGCACGGCAGAAATCTAAATTATGAAGACAGAGATGTGCTTGCCTTCAAAGACCCCAAAGAGGCAGGCTTACCAGTGCCCAATGTAAATAGTAGCTTTATTTTTGCCAAAGGTGATACCTTTCTTTGCTACCCTAATAATTATAATCACTTTGTAAATTATTATAGAAACACTTTTCAGCATGGCGGAGTGAGCTTGGAGGAAATGATAGTGCCGGTAATAAGGATGAGTAGTAAATAGGAAGCTTTATTCAATACAGAGATTATTATTTTTTGACATATAGTACTTAGATTCGCTTTGAAGAAAATGAATTTCAAGACAAAAACTAGTTTTTTGTTTCAGATTAAAGTATCAATATCTTAAAAAATTGCTCTGAATTGAAAATTGCTCTCAGCATATTATTTATTTTTATTTATAGCGGTCTTCATTGTCAGCAAAAACAGATTGTGTTCGATCACTATGGATTGGATGCAGGGTTTAATTCAAAGGAGGCAATGTATATAACCTCAAGCCCAGATGGATTTATTTGGGTAAGTAGTAATGATGGCTTTGCCCGTTACGACGGCAAGCGCTTTAAATTTTATCAGCACATTCCAGGAGAGCCCAATTCCTTAATTTCTAATTATTGTAAAGCAATACAGTCAGATAAAAGAGGTCGACTGTGGATTATAAGCGGAGAAAATCTGGAAGTATTTGATCCGAAACTGGAAAAGTTCTCTCATTTAAAACATAGAATTAATGACTCATTAAAGCAGAAGATTTATCCAACTAGTTTTTACTATGATGAATTAGCTGATGAAATGTGGGTATCAACTAAGAAGGGATTATATTATAGTAAAAATGGAAGCCTACAATTAAATCTAGCAAAAAGTGCTGATTCTTTAATGACGGAAACTAGGTTTGGAAGCATCACAGCAGGACCTAACAATGAGCTTTGGGTCGCCGCTTCCAATAGAGTATGTAAATTCAATAAAAGCACCGGCATTACCACATGGATTGACATTGGAGATATGCTCACAAAGAAATTTGGAAGAAGTCTCGTTGATATTTCCAGTTGCTTTTTGGATGGGAATAGCGTGCTTTGGATGGGTACTTGGATGGGCGGCTTAATTGAATACAACACAGTAACAGGAACGCTAAATCAACATTTTTATAAAGACCCAAAGAAAGAAGGCAATCTGGTAGGCGCTGTAGTACAAGACCAAGGCGATAATAATAACTTATGGGTTTCTACCGCCGGTTTTGGTTTTACGTCTTTCAATAAGATTACCCATAAGTTTTATTCTTATGCCACAAATGAAACGAATACAAAGGGCGGTATAAAAGGCAACAGCTTCGGGTTGTATCAGGACAAATACAACACATTATGGATTGGGTCAGAAACAGGCCTACACAAATTAGATGCAAATAAACAAATTTTTAATACACTTGATCTCTCAAGCATTGCCAATGGTGTAACCTTATTGCCAGTCGGCGATATGGCTTTACAAAGACCAACTAGTAATAGAGAAGAAATACTTTGGATAGAGATTCCCTACAAGGGAGGATACATATACAATGTAACAAGAAAACAAATTTTAGAACTGCCTAAGAAAGTTGCAAAATATCTCAATCCTCCAACTGGAGTTTTTAAAATATACATTGACACTAAGAATATATTATACATAGCCACCAATCAATACGGTCTTATAGCTTACGATATAGAAAAAGATAAAATAGTGTTAGGGGAAAAACAATATTTCTATGATCAGGGCAAATGGGCTAGCTATTTCCTTGAAGATAAGGATGGCAATCTATGGATAGGAACTTACAACGGGTTGTACAGAAAAACTGCTATTACATTTACCATTGAGGAAGTGAAGGTTGTAAATGACGGATTAAAAAAAGAAGGCTTGTCAATAAATATTCAAGGTCTTTGTGAGTTTAAAGATGGAAGCATCTGGTTCACAGCAGACAATACCAGTAAACCAATGGCTAGTATAGGAAATTATATTCCTTCATCGGACAAACTAAAAATTATTTACAATGAGAAACAAGATATATCAGTTGCGGAATCTGGTGTAGATCTTAGAGAAATAGTTTGTGACGATAATGGAAATTTATTAGTTAGCAACTGGGGATCTGGCATTGCTATTTTTTCTGCTACAAAATCTAATCCCACTTTAAAATATCTTACGAAGGCAGATGGCATAAATAGTAATTACATTAATTATCTACAAAAAGATGAAAGTGGAAATATATGGTGCAGCACAGCACTTGGTCTTTCTTACTATAAGACTAACGAAAACTCTTTCGTAAACTATAATCATTTTTCCTATGGGATTGAGAATACCGTAGATGCACCTCTTTGCTTCTCGCCTTATAGCAGAAACCTGTATATAGGACAGCATAATGCTATACGATATTGCAATACAAACATTACTAGGTTATCTAACAGTGAAAATAAGCTCAGGCTCTCAGGGCTTTCTATCTTTAATATGCCTTACAAAAACAAACTGATAGATTTTTCTAACCACAACACTGTTCGGCTCCGGCATTTAGAAAATATGATAAGTATCGAGTTTGCTTTATTAAGTTATACAAATTCATCTGATAATATGTATAGTTGGATGTTGGAAGGGTTTGATAAAACCTGGACTGTGTCTAAAGAAAACATTGCGTCTTATTCTAACCTCAAACCGGGCACTTATACCCTGTATGTAAAAGCAGCAGATAGTCAAGGCGAATGGATGAAAACAGCATCGAAATTGGTCATTATAATTAGCCCCCCTTTTTATAAAACTTGGTGGTTTACAGCCATATGGATATTATGCGTTTTGGGACTTGCTTATTGGCTAATACAACAAAGAATAAACAGGATAAAGGCCCGCTACCAGCTTCGTAATAGAATTGCTGCCAACTTGCATGACGAAATTGGAAGCACGCTTACCAGTATAAGCATTTTAAGTGATGTATTTCAGCAAGCGATGCAACAGCATCCTGAGCAGGCTCTCGAGATGTTACAGCAAATTTCTATACAGAGTAAAAACATACAGCAATCTATGAGTGATATTGTATGGAGCCTGCGAAGCGAAAATGAATTGATAGGAAGCCTAGCTTCCAGAATGAGAGAGTATGCAGCGCAAACATTGGAACCGCTAAACATCGGGATAGAGATCATTGTAGCTTCTGCCCTGCAGGAAGAAAAATTACCTATTGATTATCGAAAAGAAATATTACTAATCTTCAAAGAAGCCACTAATAATATTGCTAAACATGCAAATGCTAATACTGTAAAAGTTACCATTACTAAGCAAATGAAAAACATAGAACTTACCGTTGCGGATAATGGTCATTGGAAAGGAACAGGAACAGGCACGGGCATCAAATCTATGCAGGAAAGAGCCCTCTCGCTTGCTGGCACACTATCCATTAAGAATAGTGTAGAAGGAACCGAGTTGAAACTAACCGTGCCCATCCCCTAAAAGTGGTATTCATCTGCATTGTTTTACTTTCTACATTTGTGGTATGGCAATAGGCGTTTTAATATATGAGGATAATGATAATTTGAGAAAGAGTATACAGGCCCTTCTTTTATTCAACAAAGATTTTGATGTAATAGCTGCAATGCCAGATGCAGCCGGCGTAAAAGATGATATAGCCATTCTAAAGCCACAAGTAGTATTGATGGACATAGATATGCCTAACAGTAATGGCGTAGATGCAGTAAAGCAAATAAGAATGGTAGATGAAAATTTACCTGTAATTATGTTTACCGTTTTTGATGATGATGATAATATCTTCAATGCGATATGTGCAGGAGCAAACGGATACCTTTTAAAGAAAAACTTTGATCAAATACCTGCCGCCATAAAAGATGTGCTAGATGGTGGCGCACCTATGACTAGTAGTATTGCAAAAAAAGTTTTAAGATTTGTGCCACAAAATAATAGAGCCTCTAGCCAGGAATTAGATTCCTTATCTGGTAGAGAAAGAGAAATCTTGGAGTATATCGTGAAAGGCTATAGTTATAAAATGATAGCTGCAGAAATCTTTATCTCTGTAGAAACAGTGAGAAGCCATATAAAAAAAATATATAGAAAGTTGCAGGTAAATAATGCAACGGCCGCGGTGTATAAATTTTCTGGGGGGAAATAGAAAAAAGCTAACACGCTTATTTTCTGGGCTCAACCTCGTTTCATTTAGTAAGATTCCCAATACAATTTTTAACCCATTTATGGTATTGCCTGACGTTTTGCGAAAGCTAATCTTTGTAATAATTAAGAAAGCGAAGGATGAAAAAAATTATCACTCTAGGTTTAGCATCTCTATTTTATCAATTTTGCTTAGCGCAAAATCTAATAAAAAATGGCACGTTTGATACGCTAGCAAAAAATGTGGGTAATCCTAAAGGGTATTGTCACAAGACCGGCACTTCAGATTGGGCGGATGTTACCCCAGCACTAAACTGGGCCACCTGGATAAATAACGCTACAGATAACTCCTGTATGATTACTGAGATAGTAAATGTAAAAAATAATTGTTGGCTTATACCCACAATTGGTAAAAGTGGCGTAGAGGGAAATGTAATGCACATTATAAGTACAATAGGCCACTCTGGTATTGCTCAGAATCCATTGCCTAAAAATAACGGGGTAAAAGTAAGCTGCTGGGTGTATGTAGTGCGTGGCGCAATGACACTGGGAGTTATAAATAGTGGCGACAATTCGCTACAAAAATTAGTCGCCTCTACTACTACTTGCAAATGGGAATACTTAAGTTTTACATACGATAAACCAATTGATAATCTCACAATTTATTCGAAATGGAGCTCTACGCATCCAGCAGCAGATGGTGCAGAATTTTATATTGATAATGTGAAAGTAGAAAAACTATAAAGTATAAAAGACTTAAGCTGATGAAATATTAATGTGTTACAATAAATATATATTTTATGATAAAGAAAATATGGTTGTTGGCGCTTTCTCTAGCTACGCTAAGTGCAAACGCTCAGTTCCTCACAACCTACCACGAGTACTATTTTAAATTGAAAAATGGAAAGGCTCTAAGTTTTTTTTCACCAGATGAAACAAAACCTACTGGAAAAAAGGCTACAAATGGCCTTTCAAAATTTGATAATGCCAAGTCAATAATCCAAGCTAGTACGGTATTACAAAATCAAAAATCTGATTCTCTAACTTTTGATAATTTTAATGTTGCAGACACTAAACAAGTATGGATAGTAGAACTTAGTACACCTACAAGCCGAATTCAAGGAGGTAGTGGCAATTTAGATTTTACCAAAGGGTTGGATCCTAGGGAAGTTTATTTCACTATAAAAAACAAAAAGTCTGGTAAGTATCTCACTAAAACATCAAAAATTTTTCAGAGAGCAGGAACAGAAGAACTGGTATTAGCGCCACTTTTGGGAAACGGTACTGATGCGAATCAACATTGGCGAATACAATCTGTAGAAGAATCACCAATAGGGGGTGCTAAATTATTTGTAGGAAGAAACTCTGTTTTCGGAGTATTTGCAAGGTGGAGTAATGCAGATGGTGGTACAAGTTATATGGCAGACAGATCTAGTTATTCTGACTTACCAAATGTGGGGCTTACACCAAGATACAACCTACTACCTAAAGATTATGCTCTTAATATTGAACCTGCAACAAGCGGAAAGAAAATAATTTTAAGTGATTTTAGAAGAGTGTGCCCTAAGAACTTGATAAGAGGCGATAGGGAATTCGCTACTGGTACACAACGTGATATTTTTAATAGAGTTACAGAGCTCAATCATAAGATGGGTATTACAGTTTCAGTTGAGCTATCGCTAGTTAATAATAATACTGAAGTGTGGGCTAAAGTAACAATGGTAGCAGAAGAACAGGGAGGGGATGGCACTAAAGCCGATGGTATTTGGAATCAAAAAGTGTATCAAGCTCCAGCAGGGAAATCAATTCGAGATTTCGTAAGCCTTAAAGCGGCTTACAGTTACTTTGAATCTAGTATGAATAGAAATTCTTTTTATGCGGACAGCAAATACACTTCCGAAATTATAGATTATTATGAACTCGTAGGTGATACAATGGGTGACGATGTAAGTACCGATGATGATTGTAATGATGATACTCGAATAGACAAAATCAAATTCAATCCGATCTGGGTTTATTTTAATGATTAGTAAAAGAAGAAAGACTATGAGAGTTATACTATTGGCATTACTATTTACAAGTTTCGTGTACGGGTTGAGGGCACAAAGTATTGGGATTGGTACCACATCACCCAACCCAAGTGCTATGCTAGATGTCTCTGCATCTAACAAAGGTTTTTTACCACCGCGGATGAGTAAGATAGAGCGAAATGCAATTGTAGCTCCAGCAGATGGGTTAGTAGTCTTCCAAATCGGTGTAGATAGTTCTGGATTATATTATTTTAATAACGGCGGCTGGGCGTGGTTACAACCTGCTACCAAGCCTCAGGGAAAAACGTTTATTTTTCTAAAAGATGGTATTACTAATGCGCAAGCTGAGCAGCAGCTTGCAAAAGAAGTGGGGACCAATACTCAATATATTTCTATTAAAAATACAACTGCGCTAACATCGGTAAATCTTTCTGGGCTTGAAGAAATCATTGAGTTAAAAGTTGAAAATAATAGCGCTTTAACAAGTATCGTTGCAAATACATTAACTAGCACACAAGATGGAATTTTAATATCACAAAATCCGCAACTAGGAAGTGTTAATCTTCAATCGGTAACAAGCTTTGGATATCTAACGCTTACCAATAACAATCTATTAAGTACAGTAAATCTATCTAGTCTCACAAATTTTTCTTCTAACTCTGGGAACATAATTAGTACAAACCCAGCATTAACCACAATGAGTTTTCCAGCCTTGAGCAATATTGGCAGTCTAACTATCAACAGTAACGGAGTTTCAAGCATTAATTTTCCTTCCCTTACCTCCTCTGGTGGGCTTACACTTACGGGAAACAATTCGCTCAATAGCTTAAGTTTTCCATTACTTACTGCTGGCGGCAGTTTAAATATTAACGGAAACGCTGTATTATCAAGCATTAATCTTCCTTTACTAACTACAGCTGCGAGTATCACTATGTCAAATTTACCTCTGTTGACTACCATAAATGCCAGCGCTCTAACAACCATAGGGGATTTTGGTCTTACAGTTAGTAATTGCAATAGCTTATCAAACTTAACCTTTGGAAGCCTCTCAAGTGCAAATAGTAACCTAGATATCACAAGCAATAGCGCATTAATCAGCATTAGCCTAGCTGGCCTAATCAATGCCAAAGAAATTAGAGTTCAGACCAATAGTTTATTGACAGGCTTGTCTCTACCATTACTTACAACAGCCACTCGGATTATTGTAAATGCCACCAAGATAACAACGCTTGTGTACCCAATGCTACAAACAGCTACTACCATAACTATTGGAAGTTGCATCGATTTAAATAGTATTTCATTTCCTGCACTTACCACAGCAACGGGTTTCTCAAGTGTTAGTAACACATCTTTGTCTTCTATTTCAATTCCTGCGCTCACTAGCTATGGCAATAACTTTGTGGTTAATAATTGCCAACTTAATACCACAATGGTAAATAACTTACTTGTTAAACTATTTAGTATCACTCCGGGTTCAGGAAAAACAATTTTCTTAAATGGCAATACACCACCAGCACCGCCTACGGGTGCAGGTGCCACAGCAAAAGCAACACTTATAGCACAGGGAAATTTTGTAACTACTGATTAGCAAAGCACCTAGTCGTCCTAGATTCTTGATTGATGCTATTATTCACCCATTTTGGGGATTGTACACTTTTTGACAATCAAGGAAATTTGTATGTCAGAAGCGGGAAGAGATAAATGAATCAACGATGAAATGAAGATTGATATTGAGAAGCTAATACTTAAAAAATAATAGTACAATAAAACTTAAAAAAAATAGATGAAAATAAAATTCACACTCACGCTAGCTATGCTAGTACATTTTATAGGAATTGCTATAGCGCAACCTTATACATTAGACAAGAAGATAAAACCTATTCAACTCCGACTGATATCATATAACGGCGAGAAGGGTGATTCTACTTGGAAAGGACAGGTAAACTTTACTACCGTTACTCCAAAAAAAGACAGCACTTATTTTTTTGTAAGTGGCCTGAGTGTGTACCAACCGATTTTCCTAAGTGCTACTGGTAAGAAAAATAATATTCAAATTATTTTGTGCAAAAACACGTGGAAAACGGCAGACCAAACCGGTAACTTAAAGTCAGCTGGAAAGTGGAGTACTCGATTTAAAACGGAAGGTAGCTTTGGTATTTTAGTAGTCACCACATCAAGAGAGCCGTACCAATTATTTACTTGGGTGGGCAAGCCATTGCGAGGAAAAGACATTGGAGTACCATTTAAAAAACAAGAGGTAAAAAAGGTAGATAAATCAAAAACTAAAAAATCTTAAAATGAAAAAACTCATTGTATTAGCTTTTGTTCTCGCTAGCTTAGGAAGCAAAGCGCAGACATACCCCACATTACAAGAAAGGGCAGAAGGTGTAGCACAAGCTGCTGCTGCAGAATGGGGCGCTATTAGAGAAGAAGATGATCCAACAACTGTTCGTGGGGCACTCAATGCTATTATTGATGAGCACTTTGAAGACTTAGGAGGGCTAGCAGATAATGCTGTGGATTTATATAACAACTCCAATGCATTAAGCGAAGATGACTGCGCACCAGAATTTAGTATGAGCAATGATGTTCTTATGACAGCGGCCTGCAGTGGCAATGGGGAGTGCGAAGAGGATTATACCAAAGCGGTAGAAAAAATGAATGGCGCCCGAATGGCCCTTGAGCGTATAAAATGTATATATGCAAATACAAAAAACTTTACTACAAGTGCTATTGCATTTGGTGATAGCTATAGCGGCTTTCATGCAATGAGTGGCGCAGCATGGCAAGTAGAGAGAGCAAAAATAAACAAGTCTTTTTCTGCATTGAAAGAAACCTATGACAGAAAGTATCTGGAATTTATTAAGCTGCTAAAGGATGGCTTGATGGAGTTTAACCAATGTGAAACCACCTACGCCCAGCCTGGTTGGTACCAGCGGTATGGATTTTTATATTTTGATATGATGAAGGCTCGGTATAAAAGAAACGATTAACGATGAATAACAATTATTTTATTAAACCTATTCTATGTCTATTGCTAATCCTAAGCAATCAACAAGTATGGGCACAGAAAGACACGAAGTCTGCTGGTAAAAACGAAGCTGCTGAAGAATACCTTAAGCGAATAACCGCTATGGCAGATAGTATTAAACAGGAGAGACAAGCAAATAAATCTACAAAAACAACTAGTACGCCAGCTACTCGATATACTAGTTCAAAATATAGTACGAGCAAAACAACAATAGACAATGCCTATAATTTTCTTACGGCTGCCGAAAAGGAGAAAGTAAAAAACTATCCTGAAGTGCCAGAAGCATTTAGAACTAGCGAAGATGCGCAAGCATTTGTGGTAAAAATGAAAGGCATAGATGTGCGAGCAGATATTCAACAATTTTCAAAAATCAAGTCTATGGCTCTTGTTGGGTTTTGTGTGAGTTATCAAAGTACACAGAACAAAGCAGAGCTTATTATCAAAGAAGCAGATAAATTAAAAGCAGACTTTAATAAAGCTAATCCTTCTATCAACTTTGGTGCTGCGGTTGGCAAAACCTATATCTCAGAAAATGGCTTGGTGTACTTACCTCTCGGTGATGCCAGTTTTATAGATGAAGTGGTAGAAGCAAACTACAAAGCGGGCAATATTCAATTTCCTAAAGAAAATTGTATAGGCACTCCAGATTATGTTTTGATGAAAAAATTACAAGATAACAAAGGCATTTATAGCCTCGGTACAAATGGAACGCTAACTATAAAATTTGTAAACAATGCATTAGTTGATGTAAATGGTCCCGATCTTTATGTTTTTGAAGCGGGAGAAATAGAACCTACCAATCTTGATATTTCTAAAAATGGAATTGATTGGATTAATGTAGGTAAGATTAGCGGCGGTACGGCTGCTGTGGACATAAGTAAAGTGGCGAAACCGGGAGATTATTTCTACTACGTTCGACTTACAGATTTGAATACCCAATCTACAGTGGCAGGTGCCGATATAGATGCAGTAGCTGCTATAGGCGCTGCTATGAAATTGAGCCTAGCAGCAGAAGTGCTTTTTGATCTTGGTAAGGCCACATTGAAAGCCGAAGGTATATCGGCGGTAAAAAATCTCGCCGTGCAGCTAAGTGAGATGTCTGCTGCGCAGATAAATATTGATGGTTTTACAGATGATATAGGTAGTGATGAGACCAACCAAAAACTTTCCCAACAAAGAGCCGAAGCTGTAGCTACTATTTTAAAAGAACAATTAAAATCAAAATCTGGGTTCCGATTTATAGCACTTGGCAAGGGGAAATCAAATCCGGTTGTGCCTAATAATAATGAAGAGAATAGAAAGAAAAATAGAAGAGTAGAAATTATTGTTTCAGCAAAATAAAAAGCATCGACGAAATATCTACTAGTTATTTTAAAAAAATAGAGATGATCGTTGTGGCGTAGTCGATCTAACGAAGAAAAAAATAAAAATAAAGAAATGAAAAAATATTTTCTAGCAGGTCTAATATTTGCTTCAAATTTTTCCTATGCACAAAATAAAATTGATAGCCTGTTGGGAACAGCAGGAATCTTTAGCAAGCTACAAGCAAAAACCATTGAGCCTGCTTCTAACTTATCTTTTGACTTAAAGCTTACGGTGAAAACCACTAATAAAAAAATAGTATTTAAAACGGATCCTGTTGTTGTCTTTATAAATTCTAAAGATGGTTATATCGGCATTGATAAGTCAGCAGTAGTAAGCAGTACACCTAACGCAAATGGTGAGGATTTTAAATTTTATGTAGAAAGCTTATCTAAGCAAAGCTTTGTATATTCTAACAATAAGAAGGAAGGAAAGCAGGTAGAGAAAATGCCATCGAATTTGATAATGAATTATAATGACTTGCCAATACAGCCAGTAGAAACTAGCGTAGCTACAGCTCGAAAATTTCTTAGTAATCAAGTAACAGGCTCTCCATACTTTGTAAATACCTCGGGGATGCAGAAAAAATTAATTCGCTTCTTGTATGGTAAAAAACTGCCGGGGAAAGGAAAATTCAAAAGGTACTTAGGAAGTTTTGGAGTAGGATTTTATCAAATAGATAATGAGACATTCTTATGCGCAGGTACAGAAGATACACAACTTAAAATTGAAATTACCAAAATAGAAAAAGTAGATATTAAATTAGACGCTAGGAGTTTTAAAGAAAAGAAATAGGATGAAACTTATTGTTATAACCATAATGATTTTTATTACTGCCGGCTGCGGAAACTTTCTGGCGAATGGTGTTTCCTATTCTGGAGAGGAAAGGGTTTTTTCTAAACAATTTCGATCTTTTCAAACCATTACTAGGACCGCACAGGGTAGAGAGCCGGGCTGGGAACTAGGCTTTGCATTTATCCCACACAAAGAAGGTAGAATAACAGGTATGTGGTTGAAAAATCCTACAAGAGGAATGGTGCCTGTTAGTATTTGGGATGCAGACACTAAGGCTCTAATCACCACAATGCAATTCACAATTGGAGATACATTAGGCTATAATCATTTCGTATTGGCTCAGCCATTTTTATTACAAGCAGATAAAAAATATTGTATTACTGTGAATGTGACAAGCTACTATTATCATACACTTCCATTTACAACATTGCCAATGCAATTTAATAATTGTAGCCTAGTAAGCAGCGTATATGAAGAAGCCTATTACCCACGCTATCCACAGAATGAGATCAATAATATCATTCACGGATTAATCGATCTAGATTTAGGTTGGAAGCAGTAAAACAAAATTCTAAAACATTTAGAATAATATCTAGGAACTCATTTCCCTCATTATTTTTAAATGATGATTTGTGTGTATTTCAAGAAATCTAATAGCTTGCTTTAGCTTTAGATCTCCAAAAAAGGGATGAGGAAAAAAGTGCTGAGAAGGTAATGATGGGATAGCCTCTAGTAATTTTTTTACAGAAGAGATACGACTATTCAAATTTTCATTGCTAATCTCTTCTGGTATTGGGCGAACTCCTTTAGGAGCTTTCGCAACGCCTCTTGGAATTTTTTTTGTAAATAGTATGATTGTTTTCCTGAATGACGATTTTGGTTTAAAGTCTGCAATTACAGAGGAAGGTAATGCAGTTAAGCTACGCTCTAATACCATAAGCGTATGCTCCAAATGCCAACCAATACTAGCTGCTGAAACTTTTTCGTTTACAAAAGCAATCTTGGGTATTAAAGCTTCCATTTCGCTAATCTGTTGGCTTATTTTATTTGTATTCATTTATTAAAGTTAGAGGAAATTACTACATAGCCTTTTCTAAAGTAAATACAGTAATTTCTGGACGCACATTGAAACGAATTTGCCAAGAACAACCTAGTGCTCTGTTGATATAAAGTGTGCGGCCCTCGCCTATATCAAAAATACCGGCGGTATATTTATTGTTTTGTACTGGCAAAATGGGAGCTGGTAAAAACGGCGGTTTACATTGACCACCGTGGGTATGACCACTTAAAATCCAACCTTCATAATTGTTCCAAATATTAAGGTCGCAAGTATCTGGATTGTGTGAGAGTACTAAATTAGCTTTGGCTTTATTTACTAAAGGCATCACAAGGGAAGGGTTAAAATTGGTTCCCCAAAAATCATCTATTCCTATAAAATTAATGCCGCCTATTTCTTTTTGTTCATTCCTCAAAATTGTAACACCTAGGGTTTCTAATTTCTCGGAGATGTCGTCTGCCATCTTTCCATCCATCCAGTTTACACCATAATCGTGATTGCCGAGGATGCCTACTGTAGCTATTGTTCCTTTTACAAAATAGCTGAATACCTCAGTTAATTTATCCTCTACAATTTTTCCTTTATCTAGTGTGACATAGTCGCCTGTGTAGACTACAAAATCTGGTTTATATGTTTTTGCCTTTATTAGGGAATTAATTAAATGCTGGTGACTAGCCCTATTGCCCACGTGTAAATCGCTAATTTGCATTAACGTTTTTCCTACAAGGTTATTTGGTAGATTTTTAATGGGCATCTTAATC